>NZ_CP024962.1:600000-838114 GCF_002804205.1 Entomoplasma freundtii | reverse complement strand
TCCTATGGTTTGTAATTATACTGAATTGTTCTTCTTAAATTATAGAGGTTTTATCACAATTGTTGACTATCTTCCTCGAGTTCTTTAACAAACAATTTAACAAACATTGTAAAAATGTAAAAAAGTCTATAAGCCGCTAACTAACTGATTGATTTCCACTTTTCCACAATCGTTATAAAAAATTAACAATGTGGAAAGATGTTTAATCAATGTGGATAAAATGGAAAGACCAAATGTTGTGGAAAACGTTATTAAAGACCGTTGTCAACACTTTAATAATTATTTAAGTTAAAGAAACCCCAATCGAATTAATCAAATAATGACATATTCCGTAACAAGGGGTTTGCAAGGATTTCACTACACTACTATTAAAGTCATTGATAAACCCTTATATAAAATATTTATGATATATTTTTATAACCAACCCTTACTAAACCTTTGTAATTGCTTTGCGTGGCGTTAATATTTAAACCAACGAAAACAAAACACACCAAGATCTCTCTTTTAAACATATTTAATTTATTTTTTAACATTTTTTATTTCTTCTATAATTCAGATTAGGTGCGCAATTGGCTACCAACTATCAATCATTTAAATCGATAAAAAGAAGTTCCAAACCTTAATTAAATTTAATCAAGGCTAAGTTGTCTATCTTTTGTTAAATAAACAAAAATGAACTAAAATACTGAAAAAGCCTTTAAATTCTTTGCTAACAAGTGTGATTTCCCTTTCATAAAATATGGAAAATAATATATAATATCATAGTATTTTATTAAAAAGCGACAAAGGGAAGGAGTGATTCATCATGAAAAGAACTTGACAACCATCAAAAATCAAGCACGCCCGCACTCATGGGTTTAGAGCACGCATGGCTACCAAAAATGGCCGTAAGGTGATTAAAGCACGGAGAGCAAAAGGAAGAGCAAAATTATCAGCTTAATGCTGTCGAGCTCTAAGACCCACGATGAAGAACAAACGAATAATTAAAAAGAATTTTGAATTTCAAGACATTATTGGAGAGCAGAAGACTTTAAAAAATACTAGTTATGTGATTTATTACTACCCTTCATCGCCATCTGAAAACTACTTACGTTATGGGATTTCTGTCGGTAAAAAAGTTGGTCATGCACCAACGAGAAATCTTCTGAAACGCCAGGTAAGACAAATGCTCCAAAAAGCACTTGTCACTTATGGGGATAAACCCTACCGTCTCATCATTATTGTGAGACCTGATTTTTTGAAAAAGACCTTTTTAGAGAATCAAAATAATTTAAATGCCTTATTGAAACGGTTGAAATAGATTAAATTTAAGGGGACTAGATGTACAAAGCAAATGCGAATGTAATGAGCTATTTAAATCCCAAAAAAGCTCCGTTTAAAAGTAAAAAAACATCTTTAGAAGTCCTAAAGATTGTTTGAAAATGAGTTAAAATTCTTGGATTCCTTTTCATCATCATTTCAATGTTTTGAGGGTGTGTCCAAATGTACCAAAAAGATTACACTGTCTATCAAGTTGTGGATATGACCGGAAGAAAAGTTTATGCCCCCGGAACTGCCTTTGAAATTATCATTCGTTCGTTAGGCGAAATGGGTGGGAAAAACCATATTGTCTCCGGCGATCTCCAGGAATATGGCTTTAATGGCATTATGGATTGAGGCGATGCCTTCTCCAAAACCCATTCTCCATTCTACGGTTTCTTTGTTTACCCAATGGCCTTTGTGTTAGTGGGGATATTAAAAGGATTTAGCGGAACTTTAAATCCTGGTCTAGATGCCGCTTCGCAAAAAAGTTATGGGATAGCTGCTTTCTTTGCTATTTTCTTCACAGTGTTAATTGTTCGTTCGATTACCTTGCTCTTTACTTGAAAATCACAAGTAAACCAAGAAAAAATGCAATCATTGCAATTAAAACAAGCTGAAATTCAAGCTAAATATAAAGATAAAAAAGATCTTCAAGGAAAACAAAAACAACAAGCCGAAACGATGGCCCTTTATAAAAAAGAAGGTTTATCACCAATGGCAGCTATGAGCGGAACGTTCGCTTCAATGCCTTTCTTGTTCGCCATGTTCGCCATTATTCGTTCTACAAGAGCGTTAAAAATTGCCAATATTGGTAAAATTTCCTTAATTGAAGCTCCTTGGGAACGTTTAACTCATGGAGAACCAGTTTACTTAGCTTTATTAGCAGTTTATCTACCTTTACAAATGATTTCGATGCTTTTACCAACGTTATTGCAATATGTTAATAAAAAGTCAAAGACTTTAACAGAAGCCCAACGAAAAGCGCGTAAGAAAAACTTGATTATGCAATTAGTTTTCATGGTCATCTTTATTATCATTGTGGCCACGATTTCATCAGGGGTGGCAATCTACTGAATCTTGTCATCAACATTCCAAATTGGTCAAACTCTAGGGTTCTTCTTCTATAACCAAAAGAAAAATGCCCCCGGAAGCCGCGAACGTGATCGTCGTTTACGCCAAATGTCCAAACGGAAAAATAACAATTTAGTATTAAGTAAATAAGTAAAATTATTTAAAGTGGTCTTTTTAGACCACTTTTTTATTAATTAAAATAAATTTCCTAAACTATTTTAAGTCAAACGCATAACTTTCTTTTGCTTAGTTGACTAGCCAGTTAATATAAAACTATCGTTAAATTTATCATTCATTATCATTCAATAAAGGAAAAAATGATTTATGAAAAATAAATATATATGGCTATCATTTAGTAATCTTGACAATGAACTTTTTATGAAAGCTGCTAAGGCCACTCCTTTTTTTAAAAAGTATTGATTTTGCTAAAAACATGATTATTTATGAATCACAAAATATCGAGTCTCTTAATTTTCAAAATATTCGCGTTTATTTTGATGAGTCTTTAGTAAAAATTCTAATTAATGTAGTTGAAGCTGCGCATTCTTTGGCCCAAACTGTAACTAGTGAAAGGGGTGTTTATGGCGAGAAAGGCAAAGGTGCTGTAGAAGCAACTATTAATTCGTTAGTTCAAAAATGAAGTTACGCCACCACACCTTTAACAGCACTTGATCTCTCTGCTGAACTTTTATATTCATTTCTAACCCGACACAAATTTCATAACGGCAATAAGCGAACTGCGCTACTTACAGCTATTATTTTTTTGGAAGTTTGCGGCTTTTTTATTAAAATTGACCCCCGGAAAGGTTATTTAAAAGATTGGGAGCATTATGTAATCAAAATTGTTGAAGATACTAAAAATTTATCTGAGGAAGAACAAATTAGCGAAATAGTTAAGTGATTTGAAAAACAAATTTTATTATCTTTTACAGTTAGTTAATGTATAATCTGTTCATAATTTAAAATTAAATAAAGGAGATACTATAATGAAATGCATAAACGAGAAAATCGTGGATAAAATTTTGTCTACTAGTATTCCACAAGCAAGTAAAAAGATAGAAAATGATATCGAAATAATGAAAGTCATTTCAAACCTATCAAAAAAATAAAAATCTACACTTTCTATAAAAGTGTAGATTTTTATTTTTAAGTGGGTTTCTTATTTACTCATCGCGTATTATATGACCGGTATTTAAAGAAATCGTTTTCATCAATATCTTTAGGATGAGAACCAAAACCTAAGGCGTGAAGTTGGTTAAAGCCACGTGTATCGGCCCCTAACTTATGCATTCAATATTCTTCCCTTTTTGCCATTAACTCCCAATTCCTAGAATCACTAATCACTTCTAGTACTGAAAAACGGATATTTTCGGGTCTCAATTTATAAAATTTTAGATAATCGCAAATTTTATAATATTTTAATTCAAACCCTTTGACATGAGGTTCATCATAAATTATTCTTATTTTCTTATAATGAGATCTGAACCTGGCTTGAAAATTGTTTGTTTTTCCAACATAAATAGGAATAAAATATTGGCCTTCATAGTCACCATCTTGGATTCAAAAACAATAAATCCCACTTTGCCTACTTATTGGGTCTCCTGGAAAAATCGGACGCAAATTATTAATGACTTGTTGATCTAAGTGGGAGCACAAATTCTTGACGGCTAATGATAGTTCGTGATCTCTAAATTCTTTTCGTTTCTTGTTTAATAGATAGTTGCGGACACTGAAAAAACTAGCAATAAGAATGATAATCAAAACGAATAAAAGAATTGCTACCATTAGTTTAATCATTTGTTCTCCACTAAATACCAAACTTTATTATTTTATAATTAAGATTACAAAATAAATGGTAAATTAATTTTTTATCAGAATTGACAATTTAATTAATTGGCTAGATAAGTTGTCAATTAAACAACTTATTGAAAAGGGAATTTTCTACCACCAAACACTTTTTGGATTATAAATTAATATGGTAAAATATATATGGCCATTATAAAGATAACGTCTGAATTAGTCAGGTCCGGAAGGAAGCAGCTATAAGGAAATGTGTCTTGTATAATGGTTTTATTTTGGAGATAAATATGGAAGATCAATACTTCGAAACCTTAATGAAAGCTTTAAAAAATACCGAAAAGAGCGAAGATGTTCCGGTATCTAGTCTCATTTTAGACCCACAAGGAAATGTGGCTAGCATTGGGTGAAATACTCGTCAAGCTAATTGAGAGATTTCAAATCATGCGGAAATTAATGCTCTAAATAATTTAACTACCAAAATAAAATCATTAAACTTAGACCAATACACTTTATTAACGACCTTAGAGCCGTGCCAAATGTGTTACGGGGCCATCAAACAAACAAAAATTAAGCAAATTAAGTATCTTGTTACGAGTGACAAGTATGGAATTCATAATCATTTTAGTATTAATGATATCAGCCCTAAATTGCAAAAGAATAGCACCCCAGAGCAAGAACGGCAATACCAAGAAATTTTAGAAACCTTTTTTAAAAAGCTTCGTCATCCAGAGAACAATAATTAGGCTCCCAAGCCTTTTTTTGTACTCTTTCTTGCTAAAATATAGAGGTTAAGGAGTAGCATGTTAAAAAATAAAAGTTCACTTTACCGTTCATATCGACCCGACACTTTTTCAGAGGTAGCAGGTCATAAAAATGTGATTACTATTTTACAAAATGAAGTAAAAAATAATGCTTTTCCTCATGCCCTATTATTCACTGGTCAAAAAGGGACAGGTAAAACATCCTTAGCAAGAATCTTCGCTAAAGCTATTAACTGTGAGAAACCAGTAGAAGGCAACCCTTGTAATGACTGCCTAAATTGTCAACTAAGTAATCAAGGTCAGACTGCAAATATTTTCGAAATTGATGCAGCTTCGAATAACGGAGTTGATGAAATTCGTAACATTAAAGAAAATGTGTCGATTTTACCATTAGGTGGTCGATATAAGGTTTACATCATCGACGAAGTCCACATGTTAAGTAAAGGTGCTTTCAATGCTCTTTTAAAGACTTTGGAAGAACCACCAAAGCATGCCTTGTTTATCTTAGCAACGACTGAATTTGCTAAACTTCCTGCCACCATTATTTCTCGATGTCAAGCTTTTAATTTACAAAAGATTGATCAAACCTCACTAATCAATCGTTTGAATTTTGTCGCGGAAAATGAAGGTTTTGTTTTAGAAGGCAAAGCAGCCCAAGAAATTTACTTCCTAAGTGAAGGATCATTACGTGATGCCCTCAATTACCTTGAACAATTAATGATTATTAGTGATCATGAGTTAACTCTAGAAAATTTACAAAAGCTTTTCTATCTAGCTCCTTTATCAGAAAAATTGCAATTAATCCAAGACCTTTTAAACAATCGTTTTCAAACCGTTATTGAGTACTTTGAAACTGTCGAAGCCCGCGGGTTAGACTTTAACCAATTTACTTTAAGCTTGATGATTATTTTAAAAGAAATTATTGAATATAAAATAACCAACGACTCAAGATTTTTAACTTATTTGGAAGCAAATGAATTACTTGGTTGGCCATCAGATATCGATGGTTATTTTGCTATTGCTGATTGTTTGGCTGAAGCTTATAAGAAGTCTCAAGGAAGTGGGCTAAATTTTAATTATTTGCTTATTAGTCTTTTAAAACTAAACTCAGTAAAGCCTCAACTTACTGCTACCGAAACAATAAAGATTGCCCCTTCAAAACTATCACAAAAAGTCGTTAATGAAGCGGAGTATGTAACTCCTACTTTAACAATGATAAGAAACGAAAAGCTAGCCACAGCATCAAGTATCTCGATGACAACCAATAAAACGATCACCAATGCAATGGCTCTAAATACATTAGTGGCTCCTGATGGTCAAGCCCGCAAAGAAATTACCAAACTATTAGACCAATGCTTTGCAATAAACCAAAACGACCAACTTATTGACCCAAGTAAAGCTCGTGAGATGATAGCTTGATGTGATGGAAAAATTATCGCTGTAAGTGATTGCGAAATTTTAATTCGATTTGAAAAAATTTGGGCAACTAATTACTTGCAACATTGCTTACAAGATGATGTTTACATAGCAAAACTAAGTGAATTTTTTGGCAAGAATTATAAGGTTTACCCCATTGATGAAACTCAATTCACGTTACTAAAAAAGGATTTTGCCTTTAAAAATAAGGCAAAAACATTACCAATTCACCATCATGATTTTGAGGAGGTAAAGACTTTTAAAAGTGATGATTTAGATAATAATGAGATTGGTTTTGAAACCTTAGTCAAGCAAACTCTCGGCGAAGACTGTGAGATAGAAGGCTAATATGAAAATAGAAATTGACGAAATTATTAGTAATCTCTCGAAATTTAAAGGCTTAACGAAAAAGAACAGCGAACGTTTAGTAGTTGATCTAATCGAACACCCCGATAAGGTAGAGGCGCTCCAAAGAGAAATTCGAAAAGTCCAAACACTTTTCCACATTTGCCCAATTTGTTATGGTTTAACCATAAATGAACAATGCGAAATTTGTGCTAATCCTTCGCGAAACCAAAAAATTGTTTGTGTTGTTTCGTCAATAATGGACATGTTGAATATCGAGAAATTTCAAAAATATAAAGGCGTTTACGCAGTTCTAGGAGGCGAAATTAACGTTCAAAAGGGGATGACTCCAGATAAGTTAGCCATTGATTCCCTATTACATCGCTTAAAAACGGGTGATGAAGTTATTTTGGCTCTAAATGCGACCTTTGAAGGAGAAGTGACGGCCAATTACATTGCTAAACTCTTGCAAACCAAAAAAGTCAAGATAACTAGAATCGCTAAAGGTATCCCAATGGGTGGAATGATAGATTACATGGATGAGGCAACTCTTGAAAGTGCTTTAATAAATCGTAAAAAAGTGGAGGAAGATTAATGTTTATTACAATTGAGGGTGTTGATGGAAGCGGCAAAACAACGGCGATTAAAAAAGTAGCAGAAAAATTAGAAAAAGCGGGCTACGAAGTACTGCTTACTCGCGAACCGGGTGGAGAGAAAATATCTGAGCAAATTCGTCACCTAATTCTAGCTGACCAAAGTGAAGGAATGGATCCGTGAACAGAAGCGCTATTATACCTAGCAGCCCGTCGTGAACATCTGAGCAAAGTGATTATTCCTGCTTTAAAAGCAAATAAAATTGTGATTTCAGATCGCTTTATGGATTCCACAAGTGCTTATCAAGGCCATGGTAGAGGTCTTGGCCTTGAAGCAGTTGACACAATTCAAAGAGTTGTTGTTGGTGATTACGTTCCTAACCTGACCATTTATTTTGATTTAGACCCTCAGGAAGCGCAACGTCGCTTGAAAACAGCCACAAAAACCAAGAACCGTTTTGATTTAGAAAAAAAGGAATTTAAAGATTTGGTTCGTGAAGGCTACCAAAAACTGTTGCAGAAATACCCAGACCGATTCCGTGTGGTTGATGCAAATCAATCACTTGACAATGTGGAAGACCAAATTAGTAGATTAATTTTTGAAGCGTTAGAAAATGCAAATCATCCAGTTTCTTCAAAAACAAATTAGTGAAAAACGTCTTCCCCAATCCTTAACCCTTGAAGGTCAAAACCAAGAACTTCTAATTAGTACCGCACAAGAAATCATTCGTCTTCTTTGTTGTCCAAACCAAAGTTATCCAAGTGATGATTGTGATTATTGTCTAAAGCAAAAAAACTGGTTCGACGTTTTATGAATTGGTGATGGAGCGACTGAAATCGGTAAGGAAGTTATTCAAACAATGATTCAAAAAATGCAACTTTCCGCTCTTGAGAGTCATGGGCAAAAAATTTATGTGATTCAAAATGCCGAAAATTTAAAAACAATTGCTTCTAATTCATTATTAAAGTTTTTAGAAGAACCACCTCATGACACCTACGCCATTTTATTAACAAAAGATCGTGGTCGAGTTTTGCCAACAATCAAATCTCGTTGTCAAAACTTTCGTGTCAATTCAAGTCAATCTTTTGCTAGTCAAAATGCTTTTGATGACTTACTACGCCAAAACGATATTTCTGAATTAATGTTAGGTTCGATGTATTTGAAAGAAACCACCCCAGATGAATTAATTAGAATGGCGGAACAAAGTTTGACCAAAACAATTTGACCACTTTTCCCCCAATGAGCCGAACCAACTTTGCAACTTATTGCTGACCTAAAAAGTCAAGTTAGCAATAAGTTAGCTTTAGACCACTACTTTATTACCCTATGCCGAGGCGCCGATGAAAATTCTTAATACCATTTTAAATTATTCTAACCGCACCCTCTATCAAGAGACAGAGATGTTTAGTTTCACCCTTGATAGCATTTTGGTGGCGCGTTTTTTAAATCTTAATTCCCGTCGGAAAAGAATTGTGGACTTTGGAACCAATAATGCTATCATTCCGCTTATTATTAGCAAATATACTGAAGCAGAAATTGTAGGCTTGGAAATTCATCCCGAGGCAGTCGCTTTAGCACGTGAAAATGTGGAGTTAAACCATTTGGAAAAACAAATTTCTATTGTTGAAACTGATATTAAAGATTATGCTCAAGTTCATAATCAGGAGTTTGATGTGGTTATTTGTAACCCCCCATTTTTTAAAATGGAGGGAAAACCAAAACTGAAAGAGCAACCCCAAAAAATTCAGGCTAGGCATGAAGTTTTGATTACATTAGAAGAAATTATTGCTAGTGCAGCCAAAGTTTTGAAAAATGGTGGAGTTTTAACGATGGTTCACCGAGCCGAACGAACTAGTGAAATTTTATTACTTTTAGAACGCTACCGTTTCACGCCAAAAAGAATGCAATTTGTTTATTCTAAGGCTGGACAAAAAGCTAAAACACTTTTAATTGATGCAGTTTTAAACGGCAAAGAGGGTAATGATATTTTACCCCCTTTAATTGCTCATCAAGATGATGAAAGCTATACACCAGAATTACTAGCAATGTTTCGTGACTAGGGGGTAAAATGCTTAAAGTTGATCCAAAAAAAGGTTATATCGTGGGTGTATCTGGGGGACCAGATAGCGTTTATATGCTAAATGAATTGGTCAAAAAGAAGATTCCTAATCTGGTTATTGCTCATGTTAACTATCATTATCGCGATGACAGTGATTTAGACCAACAGTTAGTCGAAGAGTTGGCAAAAAAACACCACATTCCATACCGAATTTTAGAAATTAATTCGGAAATTTATAAGACCCCAATTGGCAATTTTGAAGCATGAGCTCGCACCATCCGTTATGATTTTTTTGCGAATACTGCCAAAGAGTTTGGCTATGATACTGTGATGATTGCCCACAATCATAATGACCACATTGAAACATTTCTTTTGCAAAAGGAACGTAACAATTTAGTCAACCATTATGGAATCGCCCCAAAAACAATTTATGGTGATTTCAAAGTGGAAAGACCAATTTTAACTTTGAATAAGAGTCAAATTTTGCAAAGACTTGAAAAACAAAAAATCCCTTATCGGTTAGATTCCACAAATGTTGATAAAAAGTTTGCCCGAAATCGAATTCGCGCAACTCTCAATGAGGAAGACTTTCCACTTTATGACCAGGAAATTAAAATTGCCAACCAAAATTTAGCAAAAGAAATGAAAGCAGTTTATCATTATCTCAAAACAAACCAAGTTGGTGATACCTTAAAAATTACTCCTCTTTGAACACAATTAAGTTCTACGCTAAAAACAAGAATCCTTTATGTTTTTTTGCAAAGTCAAAACAAGAATCCGGCACAAAATCGCAAACGAAGTTTACTCCAAGAAGTATCGCGAAGACTTGATAAAAGTTCTAAAAATTTCTGAACAATCCTAGTTGATGACTATTATCTGATGCGTGATTATGATTTACTCCGTTTAATTCCTAAGGTTCGTTTAGACCCCCGAAAAATCACTATCAAAGTTGATGAAGATTTATACTTGGTTGAAGAGTTTCCTAACGGTTATGAATTGTTTGAGGCCATTAAAAAAGATGGTTTCCGCTTCCCTTATACAATTACCAACGATTACCAAGAATTTAAAGATAAATTATGAATTGGCAAGAAGACGGTCAAAAATTACTTCAATAGTCTTAAAACCCCGTATCTAACGCGTTATACGAATGGTTTATTATATCGTCGAGGCTCTAATAAAGTGCTAAATCAAGGGCATGAAAAGGCCAACAAACAAACAAATGAATATGGTAAAATTATAAGGATTATAAAAAGAGGTGAATAAATTGAATAAGCAAAAACGCAAAACAAGCATGTGGGTTTGGATTGTCCTAGTTTTAGTAATTGCCATTACAGCGATTGTTATTTCTTTAACATTAAAAGGATCGGTCGAAAAACAAAATCTTGCTTGAATGGCGGGTCAAGTTGGTCTTAATACTAAATTTGATAAATTAGCCATGCTCAACGGTGATAACGGTACCGTCACAATTAAAGGTGTTTATTTAAATGCAAAGGGAAATTGAATTCAATTTTCGATTTCAACTAGCCAGTGACAATTGGTGAAGGATAGTACTCCCGGTTTAACCCAACTATTAGCCACCGCCTCGGTGGCACCAAAAGGCGTTGGCTTTGGGTCGGTTCTGATATCATTCTTACCTCTTTTAATCATAATCTTGATTTACGTAGCTATGTTTAAAGCCATGGCTAAAGGTGGCGCAGGTGGTGCTAACATTTTCGGAATGGGGAAAAACCGTGCTCACCAAATTCGTACCAACGTTAAATTTAGTGATGTTGGAGGAATCCAAGAAGAAAAAACCGAACTAATTGAATTAGTGGATTACTTTAAAAATTCAAAACGTTATTCAGAAGCTGGGGCCAAAGCTCCTAAAGGTGTTCTTTTAGAAGGTCCCCCAGGAACAGGTAAAACTCTTTTAGCGAAGGCTGTTGCTGGTGAAGCGGGTGTCCCATTCTTCTCAATTTCTGGATCAGAATTTGAGGAAATGTTTGCTGGAGTTGGAGCTTCAAGAGTCCGTGACATGTTTGCGGAAGCAAAAAAAGCAGCCCCATGTATTATTTTCATTGATGAAATTGATGCTGTCGGAAGTAAACGATTTGGACCAATGGGAGCGCGTGGAAACGAACAGACCTTGAACCAATTACTGGTGGAAATGGATGGTTTTGATACTAATTCCGGAGTAATCGTCATGGGAGCCACAAACCGTGCTGATGTTTTGGACTCGGCCTTATTGAGACCTGGACGTTTTGACCGGGTAATTCAAGTTTCTCTACCAGATATTCGTGAACGTGAAGAAATCTTAAAACTTCACTCACGCGGTAAGAAAATTTCTTCAAAAGTTAACTGACATAATATTGCTAGTCGTACTCCTGGTTTCAGTGGTGCCCAATTAGCTAACGTTTTAAATGAAGCGGCCATTTTAATGGTTCGTGAAAACAAAACAGAAATCGGTTTAGTTGAAATTGACGAAGCCATTGACCGAGTGGTTGGTGGGCCTGCGAAAAAAACTCGTGCCATGAGCCAACGTGACAAGAGCATTGTTTCTTATCATGAATCAGGACATGCCCTTGTAGGTCTGAAGTTAGAAAACGCTAACAAGGTACAAAAAGTAACTATCATTCCTCGTGGAAATGCTGGGGGTTATACCATTAGTACTCCCAAGGAAGAACAAGTTTTCTCGTCGAAAAAAGATTTGGTTGCCATGATTGCTGGATACCTTGGTGGTCGTGCTGCTGAAGAAATTGTTTTTGGAGCTGACCATGTAACTACTGGAGCTCATGATGACCTTGACAAAGCCACTAATATTGCGAGAAAAATGGTGGTTCAATTCGGGATGTCTAAATTGGGAATGACCAAATATTTGACCATGAGTGAAGAAGCTTACGGAAAACTAGAAGGTACTTATTCTGATGAAACGGCAACCAAAATTGACCATGCCATTCAAGAAATTTTGGATGAATCGTATAAAGAAGCATTAAGAATTATTAATGACAACCGTGATGAATTAGAATTATTAGCCGAATCACTAAGAACTCTAGAAACAATCACCGCTGAACAAATTGAATATATTGATCAAGAAATGAAATTGCCTGCGGAAGTATTAGTTGAAAAAGAGCGTAATTTAAACGAAGAACGCAAACGTGAAGCGGGAGACATTTTTGAAGTTGATTTAACTGATGTTAAAGTGATTGAAGAAAAAGACTCAGAAATGATCGAGAAGACTAACAAAACTGAAAAAACTGATGAAGTAATCGATGTTGAAGTAAGTCCTATTACTGAAGCTGAAGTGGTTGAAGAACCCAAACCAAGTAACAACGATGATAACAAAGACGAACCACAATTATAATTAGAAAAAGCATTAAAATATAGATAGATAAAAGCAACGACCATAAATCGTTGCTTTTCGTTAGGAGGAAAGAAATGGACCACGGAATTAGAGCGATAAGCGAAAAACACCATTTTAAAATTTTCATATTGGATTTAACTAAAACAATGCAAGAAATAATTACCTTGCAGGGTACTAATCCATTTGCCACAATACTCTTATCAAAAGCAACTCTTGCCACAAGCCTTTTAGCTTTAAGTTTGAAGAATGGCGAAGTTCTTACTGCTTCAATTGATAGCAAAGATGCTAAAACTGGCAAAATGATTACGGAGTTTCACGATAACCATGTTCGTGCCTATATCCAAAATCCTAAATTTGATATTACAGATGAGGAATCAAAACGGTTTACTAATCCCTATGAATGGGCATGAGGAACCAAAGGTACGTTAACAATTAATCGTCAACTCCGTGGTTATGATCCTTATGTTTCCAAGATTGCCTTATCATCTCATGGATTAGATTATGATTTTATGGAATTTGGTAGACAATCAAACCAGATTCAAAACCTCTTAATGACAATGGTAGCCTTAGATAAAAATTGGTCTGTTAAAAAAGCTGTTGGTCTCTATATTGAATTACTTCCTAATCATACTGATGATGACATTGTTTATTTAGAAGACAAACTTCAATCCACATCAATTCGCGAACAATTACTCAATGAAAAAGACTATGAAACCTTTCTGAGAATATTAGTGCCTGATGCTATTAAAGTTGGCGATAACAAAATTTCTTTCCGCTGCACTTGTAACGATGAAAAAATTGTTGACGCCATCCAACTTTTGGGAAAGCAAGAAATTACCGATATGGTGAAAGCTAATGAACCAGCCGAAGTAACTTGTGATTTTTGTAAAAAGAAATATTTGATTGCTGTTTCTGCTTTACAGGAGTTAATTAGTTAATGATAGAATAAAGAGGACATTGTTAGAAATTAGGAAAGGGATTAATATGGCTGAATCTCCAAACAAACCATCACTTCCATTACCGGATGATAATAATAAAGACCAAGATTCAAAACCAACTGTTTGTGAAAACGCAAACGATGGTGCTGAACATAAGTCAACAGATAATAAAAATGAACGTCCTGAACCTCCAAAACCAGTTGAAGAGGTCTCAGAAGACAAAATGCTAAATGATGAAGATAAAGAAAAAGATTATCCTCATACTATCGAAATTGAAGAAGTAGAGGAAGTAATTGAAATCATTACCCCGGTAGATAATTTGACCGAGGAACAATCTTCTAAAAAAACAAAACCAAAAAAAACTGTTCGTTCAAACCAAAAAAGTGATAAGCAAAAAGATGAACATTTTGACCATGATTACGATCAAGAGGTTCATGAACATAAATACCATGATTATCACCCACATCACGAAGATTATGAAGAGCACGAAACAAAGGTCGAAGAGCAAGCAAAACCAAAATTTTTCCACTCTCGTGCTAAAAAAGACAAATTCGAAATTCCTCCAGTTCCCCCAATAAATTCGGATAACGAAATGGGACCGGAACATTTTGACCATGATTCTGATCAAGAAGCTCATGAACAAAAATACCATGATTATCATGAACACCATTATGAATATGAACACCATGAAGCCCATGAGCATAATAATCAAAAACCCAGTGATGGTAAGGACATTGTTCTTGAGCCAGAAATTGAAATTGAAGGACAAGAAAAAAAAGAAGGCCCAATTCACATTGCTGATGATGAGAAATTAAATCATCCGCTAAGTGATGAGGCCCTTAAAAAAAGTGAAGCAATTGAGGAAGTCAGCGAAACTCTAAGTTACGATTCAGAAGGCAAACCTCAAGAACGAGAATATATTAAAATTAACCCTGTGCAATTTGATGCGATTGGGGTAAAAGCTTTAAAGTCAATTCAAAAGCGCCAAAAACAATTAACTTCAAAATATTCTAAGGGAATTTTGGATGGTAACATCGTTACCACAACAGATTACAAACCTGATTTAAGCAAATATATTATTGAACTTAAAGATGTTCGGAAATCATACGTTACTGGTGATCTAGAAACCCCTGTTTTAAAGGGAATTGATATTAAATTAAATAAAGCAGACTTTATCGTTATTTTAGGACCTTCTGGTTCAGGAAAAACCACTTTTCTGAACATCATCTCTGGTCTTGATAAAGCAACTGAAGGTGATGTTTTTGTCCTTGGTTCAAACTTAAGTTTATTAAAAGATTCGCATTTGACGAAATTCCGTCGTTGACATGTTGGATTTATTTTCCAACAATACAACCTTTTAACAAACTTAACAGCTAAGGAAAATGCCGAAGTAGGGGAAAACCTTTCTCGTACTAAAAACCCCGACATGACTATTGATGATATTTTTGAAACAATTGGAATGAAAGACCAAATGAACAAATACCCTCACCAAATGTCAGGAGGACAACAACAACGTGTTTCAATCGCTCGTGCACTTGCTAAAAATCCTGATATTCTTTTTGCCGATGAACCAACTGGAGCTTTGGATGAAGAAATGGGACGAAAAGTTTTAGAAATCTTAGTCCAAGTTAACAAACGTTACAAAACAACTGTCATCGTCGTTACCCACAACCCGAACATTGCTAAAATCGGGAACACTGTTATTCATATCCGAAACGGATTGATTGACGAAGTGATCAAGAACGATCATCCAGCAGATCCATCAACTATTGATTGATCATAGTGATTGCAAAATAAATCACTTGCTATTAAAACCCAAGCTTTTTGCTTGGGTTTTAATTTGATTTGGTCTCATTTTGAAAAAAAGGTAAAATAAAAAGAAAAGAGGAAATATGCCAATTATTACTTTTCACGGAATCCCTACGCAAGCAGTAGAAAAATACTATTCTCAAGTTGACGAACTTGCTACCTTAATCGGGGCCAATGTTGCCAACATCTTCTTTGTGATTGATGAAAAAAAAGTCTTGAATACTGAAACAAGTGCTTTTATCACAGTAGAATGAATGAAACGCGAAACTAAAGAACAAATTCTTGTTGATGATTTAGGAACTTTTTTTCAACCCTACGTTTCCAAAACAGCCATCTTTTTTACAGACATTAATGGCAAATTCTACCTCAATGGTCAAAAAATTGGTTAGCAATAAATTCAAAATCGGGGATGTAGAAATCCCTGGACTAATCATTCAAGGTCCAATGGCTGGGGTGGCGAATGAGGCGTTTCGTTTAATCTCTAAAAAGCATGGAGCTGCTTTAGTTTGCAGCGAAATGGTCTCTATTGAAGGCCTTCGCCACAAAAATGAAAAAAGTCATAAGATGATTAGCATTAATCAATCGGAACATCCAGCTAGTTTACAGTTATTTGGCAACGATGTTGAAGCTTTTGTAAAAGCAACTAAATTAGTAGATCAATATTCGGACTGTGACATCATTGATTTAAACCTTGGTTGTCCAGCCCCTAAGGTCGCAATTCGTTCGCAATCGGGCTCGCAATTATTAAAAACACCAAAATTAATAGGTGAAATTGTCGAGGCAGTAGTGGCCAATACAACTAAACCAGTAACAGCTAAAATTCGGTTAGGTTGAGATAAAGAGAATATTAATGCTGTCGAGGTGGCTAAAATTATTGAGGCAGCAGGGGCAAGTGCTATCACAGTTCATGGTCGTACTCGTTCAGAGTTCTATACTGGAAAAGCTGATTGGCAACAAATTAAAGCCGTCAAAGAAGCTGTAAAAATTCCTGTTATTGGTAATGGCGATGTTTTAACTCCTGAAGATGCAAAAACAATGTTAGAAGAAACTGGGTGCGATGCTGTGATGATTTCCCGTGGGTCACAAGGTAATCCATGAATCTTTGCCCAATGTAATCATTATCTTGCAACTGGTGAATTGTTACCAAAACCAAGTTTTGAGGAATGAAAGGTGACTGTTTTAGAACACCTAGATCTCTTGGCTGCTTTAAAAGGCGACCATTTAGGGCTTCGCGAGTTTCGGAAGCACCTTAATTGATATTGAGATGTTTTACCTAAGACTAAAAATATTAAAGCCATTAAGGATTTAACTAATAAAATCGAAACTCGTCAAGATGTCCTTGACTTGTTTATGGAGTATCAGAAAGGATTAAATAACTAATCATGACAAATCGTAAACGTAATTTTAGTGAACAAGAATTAGTTCGCCAAGAAAAATATCAACAGCTCGTTCAAGCAAGTGCTGACCCATTTCAAGAAACCAAATTCGAACGTAATTACACTCTTGCTGAACTACATAAAAAATTTGGTGAAGAATCAAAAGATCAACTTTTAGCAATGCCGGAGAAAGAAAAATTTGTGAAAGTTGCGGGCCGAATCCGTCTTTTCCGTGAAGCAGGCAAAAAGGCTGCTTTCGTTAATATCCAAGACCAAGATTCATCAATCCAACTTTATTGCCGTCTTGATGAAATGGGCGAAAAAGCTTTTGCCCATTTCCGTAACCTTGATTTGGGGGACATCATTGGTGTGGAAGGCATAATGATGCGTACAGACCATGGGGAATTATCAATTAGAGTTAAGCAATATAAACTTCTAACCAAGGCCTTAAGACCCTTACCCGATAAACATTCTGGGATTCAAGATATCGAAGAAAAATATCGTCGTCGTTATGTTGACTTGATTATGAATCCTGAAGTTAAAAAAGTTTTTCAAGCACGAACTAAGATTATTCGAACAATTCAAGGGTACTTGGATTCACTAGGCTATTTAGAAGTCGAAACCCCAATCCTCCAAAACATTAAAGGAGGAGCGGCAGCTAAACCTTTTATTTCGCATTACAACGCCTTAGATAGCGATTTCTATTTAAGAATTGCGACTGAACTCCATCTTAAAAGATTGGTTGTTGGTGGTTTTGAAGGTGTTTACGAAATTGGCCGAATTTTCCGAAATGAAGGAATGGATACTCGTCATAATCCTGAGTTTACTAGTTTAGAACTTTACGTTGCTTACGAAGATATGACCTTCTTAATGAACCTAACTGAAACAATTTTCCGTAAAGCAAATAAGGCTATTGGTAACCCCAATGTTATTCCTTATGGAAATTACCAAATTGATTTGGCCAAACCTTTCCGTCGTCTACATATGGTTGAAGGCATTAAACAACAAACTGGAGTGGATTTTTGAAAACCAATGACTTTTGCAGAAGCAAAAAAAATTGCCGAAGAAAAAGGTTTGAAAGTCGAATCACATTTCACCGGTGTTGGTCATATTATTAACCTTTTCTTTGAAGAGTTTGTTGAAAAATCAATCATTGAACCCACTTTTGTTTATGGTCATCCAGTGGAAATTTCCCCATTATCAAAACTAAACAAAGAAGATCCTCGTTTTACCGACCGTTTTGAATTATTCATTATTGGCCGTGAGTATGTTAATGCTTTTTCTGAGTTGAATAACCCTCAACAACAATATGACCGTTTCTTAGAACAAGAAAATGAAGGAAAAAGTGGTAATGATGAAGCTACTGAAATGGATTTAGACTTTATTGAAGCTTTAGAAATTGGGATGCCACCAACAGCTGGAATTGGAATTGGAATTGACCGTTTAGTGATGTTACTCACTAATTCTGAATCAATTAAAGATGTTCTCTTCTTCCCCCAAATGCGCCCCAGAAGCTAACAAAAAAACAACTCTTGCGAGTTGTTTTTTTGTTAGCAAATTGTTTACCAAGATTTAAAATAGAAATGAATCAAAATTTTGATGATGAAGGAAACATGTATGATTTACTGAAATGTAAAATTTTATCATGACGGACAATTAACGAATATTGACGATTATTATAATAGTTTGAATCTTGAAGAACAAAAAAGTCTTTATGAAAATTACTCAAAAATTAAGCAGACCGGTGAAAGCCCTTTAAGGTGCGCTTCAAAAGTAAATGATGAAGAATGTGGTTGCGTGGTCATAATCAAAAATACTTCTGAAACTAAAGGTTTTTATGAGTTGGCTAAACTAAAATCTGATTACCATAAAACTGGCTGCATTTCAGAAACAGTTTTATATCGAACTCAAGAGGTTATCCCGTGTTTAGATCTCGAACTTTTATTAGAAGAAATGAAAAATAAAAAAAATAACTATATTCCTGGTGTTGTTCGCAACGGGTTATTTCAGCCTTCTCTTAAGACGAGCGAAAACCCCAAAAATGAAAACAAAAGCATTATAAAAAATAGGGTGAATAAGACTTTGGATTTGAAAAGGACTCTTGACTATATTTTTAAAAGGGATCAGCCTAATCAAGAAACATTTTTGAGTGGTTTTGAAATGGAATACAAAAATAATTGTTACAAAGCTTACGACTATTTTTTTACAATACCCAAAATTAAAAATATTTTCAAATGGAATTGAAAAAAAATTCCAGAAATACGTTCGGAATGAGGAGAATTACAATATATCACAATGCCCTTGAGAACCAAGGAAATAATAAGTGAAGAAACTAAAATATGGGTTAAATTTAGGCTACAAGACATTCAAATAATTGAGAAAATTAATAAGATTAAGGAAGATCCTAATTATGTGGCAAATGACTATTCATTTAGTTTACTAACTAGCTGCGATATAAAACAAAGTGGAAAAAATTGAAATAGATTTGAATCTATTCAAATCAATCCATTTATTTTGAATTCTGATGAATTCATAGTTGTCTACAATAATAAAACCAATACTTACAAAAGATTAAGCGAGTATTAAAGTATTAAAAAAGAACCAGTAATTGGTTCTTTTTTAAGCTTTATCATTAGCGGCTTTTAAAGCTTTCTTGATTATTCCATCAAAATCATTGGCTTCTAAAACTTTTTGACCTTCAATGGTTGATCCATTAGGAACACAAATTTGTTTAATCATCGTGGCTAGGCTATTAGTATTTTGTTCAGCATTATGGACACTCCCAGTAATTGCTGCTCCAACAATTTCCATTGCTTCATGATGATTAAAACCATGTTCTTCAGCATATTGCACAATTGCTTGATAAAAAGTAAAGACATAAGAAGGTAAGCATCCGGCAATTGCAGCAAATGTAGCAAATTTGCTTTCTGGTATTTCAGTCACAAAACCGCACGCTTGGAAAAGCTCTTTGGCGAAATTCATTTGTGCTTCAGAAGCATTTTTACTTGTTAGCGCGGTAACTGATTCTTGGATTGACGCATTCATATTTGGCATCATGCGAATTAAACTCAAATCCTTTTGTTTGGCAAAGGCGGAATCCATTTTGTCTAAAGTTAAGGCATTAACCATTGAAATAATTGTTTTGTTTGCTAAATTATACTGATTTAATTCTTCAGCTAATTCGTTAAAATCAATCGGTCTAACCCCAATCACAATTACATCAATTGCCGCTTTTTCTAAATCTTGCAAGTTTTTCAAAATCTTGAAATTACCAATCTTTTTAGCTAGATTTTCGGCTTGCTCAACATCTTTATTGAAGCCATAAAGTTCCACCCCAGGAATCGCTTTTTTAGCAATTCCTGATACTAATGAACCCCCCATATGACCTAGTCCGATAAATAAAACTCTTTTCATTTTTACTCCGTTATTCATTCGTTTATTTTTCTTTAATTTTAAAGGAAAAAGTCCTCTTTTATCGGGCTTTTTTTACGAAAAAGGTCTAGGGAAATCTGGAAAAGTGTAGTATAATATTTCGCGAGTTAATTAGCACGATTAATTCCTTGGCAGAGATGCCCACTAGACCACAAGGAGGAAACATGAAAAGAAAATACGAAGTGATGTATATTCTTGATCAAGACGTGAAAGAACCACAGGAAATGATTAAGAAATTAAATCAAATTTTAAGTGCTGACGGAGAAATTCTAGAAAGCGCCGAATGAGGCCTAATGGATTTTGCTTACGAAATCAACCATAAGAAAAAAGGGTACTATGTTGTTGTTATTGCCAACACAACCCCAGAGGCTGTAGCTGAATTCAAACGTATCACTAAAAACGACCGCAAAAATGTTGTTCGTACTATGGTGATGAATACTGAAAATGTTCAACACTACGTTGCTTCAACTAAATTGTCAAAAACTGACATGACTAAATATGATGAAGAACGTCGTGAAGCAAAAAAACCAAAATTCAAAAAATTCAACAAAGACTTTAAACGTAATTTCAACAATAACCGTGATGGACAACAAACACCAAATACTACTCGTGTAGATAATGGTCCAAGTTCTAACACTGGAAACGTTGGTAACACTGGTTCAAACAACCAAAGTACAAACTAGGTTAACAAACTAGCTGTTTAAATAACTTTTAAAATAAATTCAAAGAATCCAAAGAAAGTGGGGATGGCAAGATGAATGCAGTTTCTTTAGTTGGGCGTATTACCCAAGACTTAGTATTACGTGAAACACAAGGGGGAGCAGACGGACCAAGTAAATTCGTTTTCTTTACCGTAGCTACTTCAGAATTTGCTAATGGTAATGAAACCACGAACTTTGTGCCTTGCGTAGCGTGAGGACACACAGCTGAAAACATGACAAAATTTCTTCACAAAGGGAGTATGATTGGCGTAACAGGTCGTATAACTGTCCGTAGTAAACAAGAAAATGGTCAATACCAAACAATTGTTAACGTTCGCGCTGACCGAGTTGAGTTTTTAGAAAGTAAAAATGCAACCCATAACGCTTCAGCAAATGTCGCTTACAATAGTTCACCAAGCCAAAGTTTCAACCCCAAAGATCCCTTCGCCAATACCCCAAATTTTGAGCCTTTGCGTTCAGACAACATTGTTCAACCAATAACGAATGATAATAATTCGTTAAATAATTCAACTACGTTACCAAATAAAAATGATGAAGTAATGAGTGACATTGACGATTCAATTCTTTGGGATTAGTTATCGATTAATAATTTAGAAAACCAAAATTAGAAAGGCAAAAACTATGAAAAAATTTGTGAAAAAACGCAAAAAAGTTAATTTCTTTGCTAAAAATAAAATTCAATACATCGATTACAAAGATGTCGAAATGTTAAAAAGATTTATTTCGGGAAATGGTCAAATTCTTCCAGTTAGAATTACTGGTACTGGGCCAAAAGATCAACGTAACTTGGCTGTAGCTGTTAAACGCGCTCGTCAAATGGCTCTTTTACCATTTGTCATTGAATAAGATAATAAGTGAGCCACCGTTGGTGGTTTTCTTTTTGTTATTTTAACTTGCTTGCTACAATTACTATATAAATAATTAGACAAACTAATTAGAAAACCAATTTATAAGGAGGTTTCATTTCATGAAAGTTATTTTTTTGGAAGATGTGAAGGGCCAAGGCCGTAAAGATGAGATTAAGGAAGTTTCGAGCGGTTACGCTACTAATTTTTTAATCCCTCGTGGTCTAGTAAAAGTGGCTACACAAAATTCTGTGGCAACTGTTCACAAAAAACAACAAATCGTTGCGGAAGAAACGGCCTTAGCAAAAGGGCAAACAGATTTAATTCGAAGAAACTTAGAAAATATTACTTTAAATTTTAAATTAGAAAGCCATAACGGCAAAAGTTTCGGACAAATTACTGACCAACAAATTACAAATCTTTTACGAGATCATTATAAAATTGACCTTGATAAACGGAAGGTCAAAAAACACGCGCCACTTAATCGTCCTGGTAATTATAAATTGGATATTAAGATGGAATTTGGGGTTTCTGCCAAATTAAAAGTTAATTTGGAAGCTAACTAATTTAGCTTCCATGCAGCCAACCAACCTCAAATTAGAAAATTAAAATCAGGAAGGTCAAGGAGATATGGCAAATGGAAATCTAGCGGGAGTGAGCAATTGAAATAACGACCAAGCGATTCTTGTGGAAGCGGAGCAAAAACTTTTAGGAATTGCCCTGCATTCACCGAATGCACTTCCAGAAATTCTCTCTGCTTTATCCCAAGATGACTTTTTCTTAGGGACTCATAAACTAATTTTTGGGGCCATTTGTAATTTGAACCAAACTGGTAAGGCAGTAATTAGTACAACAGTAATTGATGCCTTAGAAAATGAACAAAAACTAAAAGCTGCGGGTGGAGTCGAAACCGTCACCGCTCTTAGCGAAACCTATTATGGAGATGAGGCTCTGGAAACCCTTATTGATATTGTTTTCCAAAAAGCAATGGGCCGAAAATTTGACCAAACTCTTAAGGAAATTAGCCAACTTCGTCAATCAAATAATGATTTAGCTACAGTCCTTAACACTGCTCAAAATGAACTTCTAAAAATCGATTTAGATTATAAGCAAGATGAAGTCCAAAGTATCGGAACTACAATCAAATCACTAGTGACTAAATTACAACAACTGGAAAGAAATCCTCATGCTACCACTGGGGTGCCGTCGGGTTTTAACCGTTTGGATAAAATTACTTCTGGCTTTCAAAAAGGTGATTTAGTAATCTTAGCTGCTCGTCCATCAATGGGGAAAACGGCGTTTGCCCTCAACCTTGCTTTCAATGCAGCAAACTATAAAAATTCCAGTCAACAACCGCATAATTCAATTGCTATTTTTTCAATTGAAATGCCCAAAGAACAACTAACGCAACGACTAGTGGCGATGATGACCCAAATTGACGCAGTTAAACTACGGACTGGTCAAAATTTAACAACAGATGATTGAAGAAAAATTCGCAAAGCAGAAGATCAATTACAAGATACGAAGATTTTTATTGATGACACCCCAGGACTAACGGTCCAACAATTACAGGCCCGTCTTCATAAATTAAAACGCGATTCCAAAATTAATTTTTGTATTGTTGATTATCTTCAATTGATTAGTACTCCTGGATCTAGCGGGGAAAATCGCCAAAACGAAATTGCCAATATTTCGCGACAATTAAAACGAATCGCTCGTGATTTAGAAGTACCCATCATTTGTTTATCCCAGCTTTCCCGTTCTGTAGAAAAACGTGAAGACCGTCGCCCAATGATGTCCGATCTTCGTGACTCTGGAGCCATTGAACAGGATGCTGATTTGATTATGTTTTTATACCGAGAAAGTTATTATGAACGCAAAGATAAGTTAGGTAATCAAAATCTAGAACCAAACCCAGTTCAAGAGACAGAATTAATCATTTCCAAGCATCGAAATGGGTCAACTGGAACTGTCAAATTATCATTCAATTTAGAATATGGAAAGTTTTTAGATTTGGCTAATTAATCAACCTCATAAGGTGAATGTTGATTGGTCGAAAAGTTTAAAAACAATGTATAATAAAGTAATTGATATTATTTGAAAAATTATCTCAAAAGGGGCAAAATGAAGAAACTTATCTCCTCACTTATGGCTATCACTTTAGTATCATCGATTGCAGGTTCAGTCACTAGTTGTTCTGTTCGTATGTCGAAGATTAATTTAAGCTTCACCGGCGCTTTTAATACCTTCCCAGAGAGTGAAAGTGATACTTTTAATTCTTTTAACGGAACTAACGTAACGCCTTACTATAGTCCTGGAAGCAATAAGACTAGTGAAATGGCAGTCACTAAGATTCTCGCTAAAGAGGTCTTAAATTTACTTGGTTTTAACCATACTTTAGTTACACAACCAAAAGAAGTGGCTAATTATCGCAATACTTTTGTTGGCCAAGATGCTCACAATGAAAGCCTAAACTTTACACCTTCAGTTGATGGCGTTTTCTATGGCGAAAAGTTTGAAAAATTTTCCCAAGCAGATTTTTATAAAACTTATGACAAAACAACAATTAATTCACTTGAAGGTCTCCACATGCTTTATGAATATGCGTCGGCAAATGGTGATACTAGTCTTGGTAAGGGAGCTAAACAATCTTACGAAATGATTAGTCAAGTGATGACTACTGATGCTGGTAAGGGTTTCTTCAATTCCTTTTTAAGCAAACAAGGCAAAATCCAAGACTCTGCTTGAACTAGTTGGAATTATATTGGTCAAGAAGCTCCTACCAAACTAAATTCAAGAATTCTTTCTTACAATATGGAAGTGGTAGAACCAACCAAAAACCCTAATAAACCAAGCCTTCTTAAGGATAATAAAATTAACCAATTCCAACTAACCCCAGAAGGTAAAATGAAGGATTTGGGTTCCGAAGTTGAATACTCTGAAGTTAATACCTCTGTTAAAGATGAAAAAGATGGCAAAATCGGAAATGATAAGAAAAACCCTTATGACCTTAATCTTTTCACATTAGAAAATCCTATAGGCGAGGCTAAATTCAATATCAACAAGAATTGAAACCCAGCCCAAAACTCAGACGAGATTAACGGTAGAAAAACTTGAGAGATTCGTCAAGGAACTGATCCAAACGCTTGAGATATTACGGCAACCGACCAACCATTATTTGATGTTCAAACTGGTAAGAACAAAGAAGACAAAGAAACCAAAGAGCAATCATGAACGAATGGTTTTATCAAAACCAATTCCACAGTCTTAGTAAAAGTTAAACCTTTAAAAATTCGTCTTACTTATTCAACAAACGTCAGAAAAGGCGATGCTAAGAAATATGATTTAGAATTTACTTTAAATGGCTTAACAGCTGCTTTTGAACCATTTGTTCGAGCAAGTTCATTTAAAGATGCTGATAAAGATAAAGAAACAATCGGAAATCGTTTTGTCAAATGACAATTCAGTCACTA
The DNA here is from genome assembly GCF_002804205.1 of Entomoplasma freundtii. Lineage (GTDB taxonomy): Bacteria > Bacillota_I > Bacilli_A > Mycoplasmatales > Mycoplasmataceae > Williamsoniiplasma > Williamsoniiplasma freundtii. The sequence goes on along the minus strand of NZ_CP024962.1, from coordinate 812,831 downwards.
TCAATTTACTGATGCCAATGATACTTGAATCAATACCGAAGAACGCTCATCAAAAGATCCTAACAATGGTTTCTTTAGCCAATTGCAAATTAGCGATTTAAAGGTTGAAGACCATAGTAATGAATAGTTAAAATGTAGGTTCCTCTACATTTTTGTTTTATTAGGAGGTTTGAATGAAAATTTTAAAGGCTTGAGAACCTTTTTTTCTAGAAGAAACTAAGAAACCTTATTGGAAAAAACTGCAAAATTTTCTGCAAGAAGAAGCCAAGGAATATCCAATTTACCCCACTAAAGAAGATGTTTTTCGTCTTTTTAGTCTAGTAGCACCACAAGATGTGAAAGTGGTGATTATTGGCCAAGATCCTTACCACGGTGCCAATCAAGCTAATGGATTAGCTTTTTCAGTTTATAACAACCAAATTGCTCCCCCTAGTCTTAAAAATATTTTTCGTGAACTTAAAAACGATTTAGGCGTTGACCACCCACATAATGATTTGGCTGGTTGAGCTAGACAAGGAGTTTTTTTAATTAACACCGCACTTACGGTTCAAGCCGGAAAGCCTGGTTCACACCGGAACCAAGGTTGAGAAATATTCGTCAAAGATGTTCTCGATTATTTAGATAGTTTAAATCCGAAAATTGTTTACGCCCTATTTGGAAAATCGGCCGAAAACACTTATAATAACCTCAACCTTGGACGTCATCCTGTCGTTGTTGTAGGGCACCCTTCACCATTTAGTTATGATAAATATTTCAAAAATAGTCGCCCTTTTTCGCAAATTAATAATCTATTAATTCAAGAAAAACTGACTCCAATTGATTGAACCAAATAGAGGACATGCACGATATGAGTAAAGTTAGTGATTTTCTTTTAAAAAACACCAATATGGCTTACATGACTATAGCCTTTACAGGGATATGTATTTTACTTTACTCAGTTACTTATTTACTAAATTTTCAATATCACCGTCTGACCGGTTTAAAATGAAAAGGCTTAAAATTTGATACTCGTAACCTAGCTATAATTGCCATGATGATTGCTGTTTCAGTTTCCACAACTGTCGTTATTTCTGTAACTATTCCCATTACCGTCTTCCCACCAATTCGGGTTGCCTTTAGTGGAATCATGGTTAAAATCACGGGTCTTTTTTTCGGACCAATTGTTGGCCTCATTGTTGGAATTTTAACAGAGTGCATTTGTTTAATGTTTGTACCTTCGTATATCCATATTGCCTATTTTTGTGTTTCATTATCATTTGGTTTTTGAGCAGGAGTCGCTTCTTATACCTTGAAATGAAGAGGTAAAAAGATTTGACTTACATTTGGTTTAATTACAGCCTATATGGTCGCATTTACCTTAACATTATTTACAATTGAAATGAATAATCCTAATATTAATGACACCCTTTTTATGGGGATTAAGATCTCGGGTTACTTTGCTCCTTATATGTTCTTGATTATGATGGGAATCACTTTATTAATTATTTGAACGATTACTTTGGGACTTCTAGCCTTGCGAAAACAACGTTGACTGGAAATTGTTTTACCAATCATCTTACTCTGCATCATCACGGAAACTTTGGCCACAATTCTATTAGCCTCTTGAGGAGATTCCCAAATCTTAGGAATTCCATCTTATCAAGGAGGTTACTCATCAATGATTTTGATTAGACTATTCCAAACACCAATCAAAATTACATTCAATACTGCTGTATTATCGACGGTATATATGGTTATGAAACCAATTATTAAAACTAAACAATAACCAAAGACCGCTTAAGTAAAATTAATTTGGGAGCCCATGCAAAGAGGAGATGATAAAGGATGAGCTTTAAAAAAACCACACAACTAAAGATTTATGATAGTTTGTCGACCCAAAACCAAACCCTATCATTATCGCCTTCGCAACCCATTAAAATCTATCTTTGTGGTCCAACTGTTTATAACTACATTCATTTAGGCAATGCTCGTCCTATTATTACCATGGATTTTTTACACCGGTTTTTAAAAACCCAAAACTATCCGGTTAACTTTCTACAAAACATTACCGATATTGATGACAAAATTATTCAAAAAGCCGCCCAAGAAAAGCAAACTGAAAAGGAAATTACTGATTTTTATATTCAGGCTTACCAAAATGATTTAAAAAATATGAAGGTTTTGCCACCTACCACAACTTTACCAATCAGTGAAAACCTTCCGCAAATGATTCACTTCATTGATGAGTTAGTTACTCAAGGAGAGGCCTATGTTGTTGATGGGAATGTTTATTTTCACCTTACACCATGAAAAGAGACTTATGGTCAATTAGGAAAGAAAAACCTTGATGATTTAATTGCTGGCGAACGAGTGGAAACTGTTACTTCCAAAAAAAATCCCCTTGACTTTGTCCTTTGAAAAAAGACAACCGAAGGCCAAAAATGACCTTCACCATGAGGTGAAGGAAGACCTGGTTGACATACTGAATGTGTTGTTTTAGTAAATGACTATTTTAAAGGACCGGTTGATATTCATGCTGGAGGAGTAGATTTAAAGTTTCCTCATCATGAAAATGAACGTGTACAATTCCAAGCTAAAAATAATCAAGAATTGGCTAAGATTTGGATGCATAATGGACATCTTAATTGGGGCTCGACAAAAATGAGCAAATCATTAGGAAATGTTGTTTTAGTAAAAGACTTTTTTCTTAAGCATCATCCAGACGTTTTGAAATGAATTTTTATGTCTGCTAAGTATACCCAACCGCTCAACCTTTCTAATGACTTAATTAGCCAAGGTGAAAAATTCCGTCAAAAAATTCAAAATTTGCAAAAGAAAAAACTAAAATTAGAAATCCTTTCTTCTGAATTAGTCTCTATAAGGCCTAATGAGAGAGACCTAAGGTTAGAACCAACTTCCGGAATCTGGGAAGAATTTATTGAAGCCATGCAAGATGATTTAAACACTCCGAAAGTCTTAACAATCTTAGAAAGAGCCATCAAACTTTTAAACCAAGGTTTAGACCAAGGAAAAAGTTGAAAAGAACTTAGTCCGTTAAGTACCGATTTTGAAAAAATCTTAATAACACTTGGTTTCGATGATTACTTTCAAACTAAAATCACTAGGGCTGACAAAAAATTATACCAAGCATGGCAAGTAGCTTTGGCTAAAAAAGACTATCCTCAAGCTGACTCGCTAAGGAAACTTCTAATAGAAAAGGATTTGATTTAGAATGGCCATGAACCTTATTTATGGAAACCAACCAGTCCAAGATTTTTTACTAAAAAGACCCCAACTAATTCGCAAGATTTGAACCAAAGATCCGGAAGTTTGACTCGCCCGAATTCAAAAAACGGGTCGCAAAATAACTGTTAACAAGCTGAATCCTATAGAATTAGGAAAATTGGCTGGAAAAGAGGCAAATCATCAAGGGGTGGTTGCTGAAATTCAAGAATTCCAATATTTCCCTGCTATTGAATTGTGGAAACAATTACCACAACGTGATAAAGATTTGGTTTTGGTGTTGGACCAAATCCATGATCCCCATAATTTTGGGGCCATCATCCGGAGTGCTTGTTTATTTGGAGTGCAAAACATTATTATGCTTAATCGTCACCAAGTAGAAGTGACTCCTACGGTAGTGAAGACTTCAGCTGGTACCGCCTTTGATGTAAAGATAACCAAAGTGGCCAACCTTTACCAGGCCCTGGAAACCTTAAAAGAAAATGGTTATTGAATTTATGCTTCTAACCTCAACCAAGAAGCCCAAGATTTACGAAATGTTGATTTTGCTGCAAAAACTGTTTTGGTTGTTGGTAACGAAGGTGATGGAATTAGACCACTATTAACCAAAGCAAGTGATTTTAATGTTTACATCCCCATCCGTCCCGAGATTGATTCGCTAAATGTATCAACAGCTACAGCAATTATGCTTTTTGCCATCGCAACGCAATTAAAACTAGTTTAAAAACCCACCAAATTGTGTTAAAATAAACCTACCAAAAGAAAAAAGAAGCTTCGGCTTCTTTTTATTTCGGAAAATTTTTGAAAAAAGGCAAGGAAAAAGTTTTCAAAAAGCCCTTGTATGTCAGTTAAAACCTCTTGATGATAAGGTCAAAGGAGGAAAAATTATGTCTGATAATCAGAAAGTCACAAATGAACAAATTCAAAATTATCTAAAAGATAATGTAAGTGATTTATCATTGGAAGAAAAATATCTTTTTTTTCAAAAATTAGAAATCCCAATCAACTATGCAATCGCAAAAGTTTTGCGCAAGTTCCATACTATCCCGTTGGAAAAAGAAGATTTTACTTCAATTGCTTGGCTTGCTTTTGATGAAGTCTTACGAAAATATCAACCAACCTTAACCCATAAAAGTTTCATTACCTATGTTATTGATAACGTTTACTGGAAGGCGATGGATTACGCTTGTAAGTTTGTTAACAACAAACATAAAATTTTGAATCTCAATAATGTTAATTTATCTTGACAAGAAAACCAAAATCTAAATGTTGCGGATAGTCAGGAATGAATGACACAAATTTTCTTAGAAGATTATTTTAGACAAGCGAAAATTCCAACCCAAAATAAAGATATTTTTATGGACTACCTTTACAATGTGCCTTTAGTAGATATTCGCGAAAAATACCAAATTTCTCGCCATAAATTAAAGCAAACTCTTGAAAAAACAATTGCTGATTTGGAACGCATAATCACCTAAAGGTGCCTATTAAACGGGTGCTTTTAAGGCAAATTCGATTATAATAGAGTTAGTTTGACTTTATTAGAGGAGGGCCCATGGACCAAAAGAAAAGAAAAATCATTCTTGTTTGTGAAGAATGTTTAAGTAGAAATTATACTTTCACAAAAAGTGGGCTGACACAAAAAAGTCGCCTAGAAATTAAAAAGTTTTGTCCAACCTGTCAAAAACACCAAATTCATAAGGAAACACGCTAATGAAAACTAATCCGAATAAGGAAACAGCTCGGTTAGAAGCAAAAAGAGCCAAAAAAGAATTAAAAGCAGCAGCAAAGGCGGCAAGGAAAAGTCGTCAAAACGACTTAGAAGCGAATTTGGAAACCCCGAAAAAGGGGAAGATTGACCTCCAAAAATGACAAAAAAAAGGTCTAAAGGTTCCCAAAACACCCAAGGAAAAAGTCAACGTTAAGGAAGCAATTCAAGAGTTTCCCGTCAAAATGATTAAAGAAGTGAATAAGATTAAATGGTCTTCATCGGGAAATTTAACTAAAAAATATATTTCTGTTTTGTTATTCATGGTTATTTTTGCCCTCTTCTTTGCGTTGGTTGATTGAGGGCTACAAGCTTTATTTAGTTTAATCAAAATTGTTTAGAGGAAAATATGAAGAAAAATGAAGAAATGAATGTTGATCTAGATATGCTATTAGACATGCCTGGTCAATGGTTTGTAATTAATTGCAGTACAGGTCATGAAGAAAAGGTCTTAGCAGATTTACAACAAAAAATTAAAACAAGCAACTTGGAAAATGATGTTTTTGATTTACGAATTTCGAAGGGAATTACTGAAACCAAAAGTGGTAAAATCGTGATTAAAAACCGCTTCCCGGGGTACATTTTTATCAACATGAATATGAGTGACAAAGCTTGATTTGTCATTCGAAATACTCCCGGAGTAACTGGATTCATTGGTTCAGCCGGGAAAGGCCTTAAACCCTTCCCTTTAACAATGAACGAAGTTATCAAAATGCTGTCAACTCCCGATGATGAATTGAACGAAAACGGTACACCAAAAGTAGGACTTATTCCTAGCGAATCGGAAGATAACCAAGATGTGGTTGATGAAGGCAATGATAAAGAAGAGTCACCAACTAGCACAACCAGCAAAGGTAAACCAAAAGGTCTGGTGGTCCCTAAAAAAGAGCTTCATAAAGCAAACTTTAACCTCAATGATTTTGTCCGCATTAAAGAAGGACCATATCAAAATGAAGAAGGAAAAGTAATCGATATTGATTATTCAAAAGGAATTGCTATTGTTTCCTTGGAAATCTTTGGCCGTTATACACCAGCTGAAGTGGCCTTCACTAATTTAGAACCAGTAAGAGAATATTAAAAAAGACCAAATAATTGGTCTTTTTTAATTTAGCAAACTAAAAATCGAATCAAAAACTTTTCTCAAAATTAAGCATGCTAAAATGTTAGAAAGAAGAGGATTTTATGCGTCGTAAACAAAGTGAAAATGTGCCTAAGGTGCCAACATCTGACCAAGATTTAGTTTATAATTTTCCGATTTTATGGAAAACTCTTTGGGATATGCCCCAAATAAAAGTGCTTTCTACTAAAAGTTTAGTTCGCTTTAATAATGTGGTGCAAGATTATCTCCGTGATGAGGGAATGCGCCAACGTAAGGCAGCTTATGTTGAAGTTGATACTATTGCTGATTATGTGGATGATTCTTTTGCTCGCGGTTTAAATCAGTATAATTTTCTTTATACTGCAGATGATTTGAAGAAACTTGATGAGGTAGTTATCCTTAACCCTGATGGTCAAAAACTGCAAGCTTTAATTCTCCGTAATAACCGTAGTAAAAAATGGGTGATTGCTTTACACGGTTGAACTGAAAATAAATTCCTCGGTTTACGCCAAACTTATTTATTTTCAAAATTAGGTTTTAATGTAATGACAATTGATGTTCGTGCTCATGGAGCTAGTTATGGTACTAAAACAGATTTAGGTTATTCGGCTCCTTATGATTTAGCGAGTTGTGTTGATTATTTGAAAACCCATTATGGAATGACTAATTATGGTTTAATTGGCAATAGTATGGGTGGCTCAATCGTGGTGAAGTATGCCGAAGACATTGGTTACTTAGACCCTGCTTTAAAGTTTGTCATTGATGATTGTGGTTTTAGTAATTTACTTCTCGAGGCACGGTATTTCTTTCAACGTCAAACAAAGATGCCATGATGAAAAGTAAGCTTTGGGTTGCGAAGAAAATTCAAAAAGGTTTTTGGGTATGATCCAAACGACTTTGATATTCGGAAAAAGTTAAGTCGTACGGCACAAATTCCAATGCTTTTTCTTCATGGGGATGCTGATGACCTTGTACCACTTTATATGTCAGAACAACTTTATAAAGAAAAAATTGCTTCAGAACAAATAGTTGTTTCAGAATTAATTGTTTTCCCTAAAGCTAAGCATGTCGAAGCCATTAGTGTAGGGCATAAACAATATGTTAATGGCATCGTTCAGTTCCTCAAAAAAATTGGTGAGATTAAATAAAGAAAATTTAAGTAAAAGGCCCCCAAAAACGTGGGTTTTAACGGTTTTATCCCTTTATTTTTATCTAATAAATTGCTATTATTAATAAATAGCAGATTTTTATTGTGGGAGAAAGCTTAAAAATTAAGCCTTCATAAGGACCACAGCGAGAACTATAGGAGGTAACCCGTGGCTAAAAAAATCACACGTATTGCAAAATTAGAATTTATGGCAATGCAAGCAAAACCAGGAGCAGAATTAGCATCCTTGGGAATTAACATGCCTGCTTTCACCAAAGAATTCAACGAGGCAACTAAGGACCGTGCTGGAGATGTTGTTCCAGTTGTTATTACTGCATATGATGACAAATCATTTGAATTTGTTTTAAAAACAACTCCAACTCCCGTTTTACTAAAACGTGCAGCAAAAATTGAAAAAGGTGCCAAAAATTCAGGAAAAGAAGTAGCTGGAACTGTTTCAATGGACGATATTCGTAAAATTGCTGAATACAAATTGCCAGATCTAAATGCCAATGACATTGATGCTGCAATTAACATTATTAAAGGAACTGCAAAAAATATGGGAATCAAAATCGAAGGAGCTAATAAATAATGGCTAGAATTTCGAAAAAATTAAAAGAAGCACGTTCAAAAGTTGATCGTACTAAATACTACCAACCAACTGAAGCTTTCCAATTAGCAAAAGATTTAGCTTCAACTAAATTCGATTCAACTGTCGAAGTAGCTTTTAACTTAAACATTGATCCTAAAAAAGCAGACCAACAAATTCGTGGGGCATTAGTCTTGCCTTCAGGAACTGGGAAAACCCAAAAAATCTTAGTATTAACTAACACTAAAGCAAAAGAAGCAACTGCTGCTGGAGCTGACATTGTTGGTGGAGAAGAATTAGTACAAAAAATTGCCAAAGAAAACTGATTTGACTTTGATGTAATTATTGCTACTCCAGAAATGATGGCGAAATTAGGAGCCATCGGGAAAATTCTTGGACCTCGTGGTCTAATGCCAAACCCTAAAACTGGAACTGTAACTATGGATGTTACTAAAGCAATTGATGATGTTAAAAAAGGAAAAGTGGAATACCGCGCTGATAAAGAAGGTAACATTCACTCAATTTTAGGAAAAGCGTCATTTAGTAATGAACAACTTGAAAATAACTTTAAAGCTGTTTTTGAAGCTATTCAAAAAGCTAAACCTCAAACTGTTAAAGGAGATTACATTCTAAATGTTTCAATCTCAACAACAATGGGTCCTGGAATTAAAGTAGCTGTTCCTGGTCTTCGTGCCGCAATGAACAAATAAAATACTTAATAAAAAAGACAACGGTGAAGTTGTCTTTTTTATTGCCTAAATAATTTTATCGTTGACTTGAGCGAACAGTTTCGTTATCCCAATCGGGACTATAATTTGGTAAGTCATGAATTGGTGCCCAAGCTTCTTCTGTATTAGGAATAGAATTATATCTTAGAAATAAACTTCCTAAGTTTTGCAAATTTTCTAATGGTTTCAAATCACTAATTTTATTATCCTCTAAACTTAAAATCTCTAAATTTACGAGATTGGCAAGTGGTGTCAAATCACTAATGTTATTAACTGCCAAATACAAACCACGCAACTCTAGCAAGTTAGCTAGCGGCAAAAGCCCTGAAAAATTATTAGAAGTTAACCCCAAACTCATTAATTTTGACATTCTTGAAAGAGCGGATATATCGTGTATATCATTAAAGGCTAAATCCAATGACTCTAAATTTTCTAGGGCCATTAGCGCTGAAATCTCTAAGAGATTGTTATTATCTAAATTTAAGCGAACTAAATTTGTAAGCTCTGCTAAAGCGGAAATATCCGAAATGTCGTCAGCAATTAGATTTAATGTATCTAACGAAGTAAATTGTTTGATAAAGTCAATATCATTAATTTGGCTGCCATTGACTTCAAGATACTTGAGTTGATCACTAATGGTTGTTAAATCACTTAAATTAACGGCCACTCCATTGAATTTTATAGATAACATTTTTAAATTAGGGAAAATAGATAAACCTTTAAAACTGCTAATTTTGCCACTTGCCAAGTTTAGGGATTTAACTTCCAAAGTATCGTTATCATAAATAAAAGCCCCTTGGCTATCTTCATGGATAATATTCTTTAATTCTTGAGAAATCTTGAGAACCAAATTGGCATCATCAAAGATTCCTTTCAGATATCTTTTTGCGCCCTTATTTTCTTCATTGTTTAATGATTGAATAATGGCAATTTCGTTTCGACTTGATTCTTCATCGCTAAATGCCTGATCAATTTTAATAATCGGTTTAGTTGCAGCAATCGTTGTCAACGAAGTTGATGGCAAAACCATTAGTGATAGGATGCTTAATAACTTAATCATATTTATGTTACCTCCACTAACTTTCATTATAGGGCCTTTGGTTTGACTAATTTCTTTTTCGCGCCGTTTTATATTTTTTATTAATTAGTCCCGTTGTTTAAATAGCAAAATTTATAATTTATAGTGATTAATGAAATGGACAACCTAAGAAGGGACCCTATGGCTATAGACAAGGTGAGTATTGCAACAGAGCAAGATTTATTAAAATCTTTAAAAATATCGAAAAATATTGTCATCACCAAAAATTTAACTTTTAACCAAAGTATTCTGATTCCTCCAAAAGTGAAAATTTCAGGAGCCACAGGCAAAGAAACTATTTGCTTTAGAAAAGCAAATAGTGGTTTATTATTTACCAAAAATAATGAAATCACTAATTTACAAATTGAAGGGTTTAGCCCACAATCAAAAGTCATTCGCTTTCATAATTCCCACCAAGTAGAAGGTACTTATCTTCTCAAAAATATTATTGTCCTGCGGGGATGTATAATACTAATTTCTCGTAAAATTAACGGCAGATTAAGATTAACAATTAATCAAGTGGTCATTAAAGAAGCTGACGCTACTCAATTTAAGGAACGGCCTTTTGGTTATAACGTTCGTGTTCTTCAAGGTGCTCTCACCATTTGAAATAAAGACCGAAAAAACATACCAATTATAGTTGTCAAGAAGGTGGCTCTCGGTCAGAAAAACAAACCAATTTATGGTTCAGGAATAATGGTTGCTGGAACCAAGCATGCCCAACTGAAAGTAGATTTATTAACTACTGATGAAATTCATAATGACGGAAAGATACCGGTGGGTATTGCCAACTTAATTACGGGAGCTGTTTTTGTTATTACCAACGCTCATGTAAAAGAGATAATTAATCATCAAGTTATTACCACTTATGGCTATAACGACATGGTGCTTGACAATTGAGGAGTGGTAGATAGCTGAAAAGCTTTTCAAAAAATTTCTTCACAAGGTCGGAGCGCCATCGGGTTTGTCAATTTTGGTTATATTAAAAATTTAGCACTTGAGGGTCCAATTGAAACATTTGGTGAAGGATCGCGAGGCATTAATAATTATGATGGGACGATTGATAAATTATCTTTAGCCAAAATCACCACTCATGGCGATGGAGCGATTGGCTTTCAAATTAGTAAGCCAATCGGTGACGTTATTATTAAGGGTAATCTTGAGACTTACGGCGGATTAGGCAAGTCATTAGTCAAAGGCGTGATTCAAGAATTAAAAGCAACAGCGTTAAGTATTAAACCGGGTGGTTCAATCAAAAGCTTTCGAATCGAGGGAAAAATGATTGTTCATAACCAACAAATTCCAACCTTAGAGGTGCTTGGTGCTAAGCCAAAAAAGCAGCAAGCGACTAAACTAAAACCGTTATAAATTTAGAAAATTTTTCTAACAAATTAACAATAAAGATTTCTTTTTTTTATTTTTAGTGATTACAAAATTTTCTTAGACCCTTTTGTATAATTAAAAAACTCGGAAAGGGAAAAAGAAAAATGCGTTCTAAATCATGACAGTTTTTATTAGTAACAGTTGCTATGTTAATTACATTAGCAGCAGTTTTTAGTTTAATTTGAGGTTTACTTTTAAGTAATAATTCTAATAAATCAAGCGCTTTAGAGTCTGACCCCAAAAAAATGTTGAGGCTTCAAATCAACAATTATTATAGTGCAGAAGTTCAAAAAAAATTTAGGGGTCGTAAGCCGTTGCCTAAAGAGCACCCCTCACTAACCCCAAAGGACTATGAGACCCAATTGAGTAATGAATGGTTAGGGCGAAGCTTTGGTGACTACTTAAAAACAAAAAAAGAAATTTTTGAAGTCTCCCCAAACGGGCTTGTTTTGAGAATACTTGATAGATCAATTGATAGTGACCAAGAAAGTGCCCCTGCTTATGTATGATTGGTAAGAAGCATAACTGATACGAAAATAGGTCCGACTAATCCTCAAGTTGACATAAACATTTTTGATATAAAACTTCAAGATGCGAATATTTTTTGGTTTACATTGCTTTGAAGTGACACCAATGGTTTGGTGGGTAATGACCACCCCCCGCTTATAGATAGTCTAGAAGGGAACCAATCATAATGCGCCATTCTTATAGAGACAACTCTTCTAGTAAGCCACGACCTAAAAATTTATACCTCATTTTGTTAATTATCATGATGGTTAACTCGGTAGTGATGATAGCCCTATCAATTGTTTTAGCAACACATGTTAGTAAGAATTCAAGTCTGTCATCCTTAGACCACGATAAAATAAACCTTCCAGACAATCAAGTGACTTTAATAATGAAAACTTATATTGATGCCAATTTACTAAAAGAGGATCCAAATCTTAAACCAGAAAGTTTTGCCTTAAACTTTGATGATTATGGTGGGAACAGTCTAGCAGAAAATTGGTTAGGGAAAACTCTTGGTGATTTTATGCTTGATTATCCTGATGTTTTTAAAATCGATGAAACCAAGATGGGAAAGTTGGTAAAAGGTATTAAAGGTTCAGAAAAAGATTATCCCTGGATTGATAATGCCGATTCTTATTGGTGAAAAATTAGTTCGTCCACCCATCGCGAACAAATTGAAAATGAAACTACTGATGATGATGATTTTGGTAAAGACCCAAACAACTCTGCGACAACAGTCGGTGTCAGTCTTTTGGAACTCAAAAATTACAATGTCTTTTGATTCACTTTATGCCATTTTGTCCCCATGTTCCCATAATTTAGCCAAATAAAAACCAAGACTAGTTAGTCTTGGTTTTTAAAATTATTTTAATAGTTATTTCATTCAGTATTTGATAAATATGAACCAGTAAATTTAAAACTAATTGGTTCACGACTTAATTTTGATCAAGAAAATTGGATTTTGGAAACAATTGAATGAGCTCCAAAATAATTGTCTTGACTCAAAAGAAGGCGGTCTTTTTCGATGGTGACTCCTTTAGGATTATTGACATAAATTTCGTCTCAACCTCTAATTTGAAAGTCGGTAACGGCGTTGGCCATTAAATCATCTTTGATTAGGTTAGCTGATTTTAACGATGTTATCATTCAGTCATAAGCCATGGTGTTGAACTCATTTAAATCAACATATTGCGCTTCTAATCATTTACCTTTTTCGGGACCACTTTCAACCTTTTGACCATAAAAATTCAAACCGCCAAAATAACCACTTCGGTTGAGCGATTTATTAATAATATCGGCATTTTCGAATAAATAATTTACCGTCTCAACGTTGAACTTTTCAATCGGTTTTAAATCATAATCAACAGTCTTCGCTTGGAGGAATTTACCTGAGGCAACTATTTGTTCGTCACCTCCTTGATATTTAATGATGACATTATCGAAAGTTAATCCTGAATTATTTATTTTGATTAATTGCCCTCAGGGGATAGCTTCAAGAGCACTAGGGTCAATTTGGGTTTGACTAGTCAAACCTCAGACTCGCATATTTCCCGAAATAAGGTCAGTAAGCTTTCTAGTTAAAGTATTTTCTACTTCAGGGGTTATTTTTTTACTAGTAATACTTGCGAAGAGATCGTTTGGCAAGTAAAAGACCAAACCCTTTGATACCATATTTTTAATATAAATGTTTTTAATACTATTAATTTTCAATGATAAATTATCAAAATCGGCACCTGTTAAGAAGTTATAACTTAAGGATGGATAAGCCGTCGTCAACTTGGCATGTTGCCTTTGGTTGACTGTAAAACTCATTGTAAGACCAGTGGCAACAATCGTTGGCAAACTTAAACCAAGACTAATTTTTATTCATTTTAAAGCACGAAAATTGGTTAAAGCTAGATTTTTTTCTTCCATTTTTGTGTTCCTTTCTTTTTAATTAATTATTTACTAGGTTTGTTTTGTACAACTAATAACATCGCCTCATGAGAGGGTAGAAATTATTATATAAACAAACTAAATTAAAAAAGATGATATTTAAAATGTTCCATTTTTGTTTTTAAGATAAGGCTATTTAAAATTAAAAAGTGTTTATTTATCGATGGTTGGGCGGAATATTTTCCTTCAAGATAGAAAACTATATTCCTGATGAAAAACAAAAACAAAATTTCTAAATAAGGCGCCCAAAAACAAAAAGCAAGTATAAAATAAAAAAACCAATTTCTTTCAACTTAAAAGTTAAAGAAAGTTTTACGTGACTTAGATGGAGGGAAAAATGGATAATAAGGGTTATCTTCATATTTATTGTGGCGAAGGCAAGGGGAAAACATCGGTTTTAAACGGCATGGTTTTACGTGCTTTAGGAGCGAAGAAACGTGTTAAATACTTACGATTTTTAAAAAATCGCCCAACTAGTGAAAACGATATTTTAGCCGAATTAGGAGTAAAAATTGAAAATTTTTATGATTCATCACAAAAATTTGTTTGAGAAATGAAGCCTGAGGAGGTGGCTATTTTCAAGGCTGAAACTCTAATTGGTTATGAACAATTAAAACAAGAACTGAAGGCTCCAACTTGTGACCTTTTGCTGGTTGATGAAGTTTTGGGGGCACTGGAAAATGGTTTTATTGATAAGCAAGAATTTGTAGAGTTAATTAGGACTCGTCACCCGCATTTGGAAGTAGCTATTTCGGGGCGTTATTCCTATCCAGAATTAGATGAAATTGCTGATTTAATTTCAGAAATAAAGCCTAAAAAGCATTATTTTACGCAAAAAGTTCCGCCTCGAAAGGGGATTGAATTCTAAAAATTGAAATGCTAAAATAAACAATGCTATTAGTACCCAAGACAGTAACCGGGCCAAGCCCTTAATTTGTTACCGAGGACTCAAAATGTTTCTTGAACTTTTTTGTGTTACCTTGGTTACGAAACCAAGGTTTTTTATTTAGGAAATAGAAAGAGAGGATGACTGATGCTAGCATCTAGACCAGCTCATGCCAAAAAAGCGGATGTAGTTTCCGAAATCGTGGCAAAGTTAAAATCCAATGGCGTAGCCGTTGCAGAATATAAGCATTTAACTGTTGCCCAAATGAGTCAACTACGTCGTCAAGGATTAGCTAATGGTGTCGAAGTGAAAATTTACAAAGATTCACTTGTTCGCCGTGCTGCCAAAGAATTGGGTCTTGAAAAATTAGAAGAATTTTTAACTCAACAAAATGTTTTCTTATTTTCAGAAGACCCAATTGCCCCTGCAAAATTAGTCGCTAATTTTGCGAAAAAGAACGATAAATTAATCTTAAAAGCCGGTATCTATGAAACTAATGTTATGGATACCACAGCAATTAACGAAATTGCTACTTTACCAAGCCGTGAAGAACTTTACAGTATGTTTGCTTCTTCACTACTATACCCACTACGTCAATTCATGTTATTGACTAAAGAAATTGCAAATACTAAAAACCCTGAATAAAAGATAACAAAACCAAAAAGGTGTACGAATAGTTTAATAAAAAGGAGATAAAATCATGGCGATTACCAAAGATGAAATCATTCAAGCTTTAGAAGAAATGACTTTAGTACAATTGAATGAATTAGTAAAATCGATCGAAGATCATTTCGGAGTTGTTGCAGCAGCCGCTGTTGCTGCTCCAGCACAAGAAGCTACTGCAGCAGCCCCAACTGAAGTAACAGTTGTTATTAGTTCAGTAGGAGCACAAAAAGTAGCCGTTATTAAAGCAGTTAAAGAATTAACTGGTTTAGGATTAATGGATGCTAAAAAATTAGTTGATGGAGCAACTCCAATTGTGGTTAAAGAAAACGTTAAACCAGAAGAAGGAGAAAAAATGAAAGAAACTCTTGTTGCCGCTGGTGCAAGTGTTGACTTGAAATAATTTTTCAACTAGTCTTAATTAAAATATTTAAAAAACCAAGCAATTTTGCTTGGTTTTTTAAATATTTTGTTTGGAGCGAGTTCTTTTGAAATATTAATTTCATTATGACGGAAACAATGTTATAATTAAAAGCCTTCAAACGCAAATATGTGTTATACTATAAGGTGCATTGAATCTAGTTTAGCTAGCTAAGAACTTCTGCTAGATTCTCTTTTATTAATTAAATAACGAAAAGGGTTATATCGTGGGTGCTTTGGATTATTTTTTAAGTAAGAAGTGACAAGGAACGAAACATAAACCAATAAATAACGAAAGGTATACAGCAATAGTGCTAAGTGAGGATGGGGCAAATCCGAATTTTCACTTAAATACAAGACTGGCTACTGATCGTTATTTATTTGATTATATGAATGCTTTTGGTGTCGGCAACACGATGCTGGCGCGTTCTGAAATTAATCTTTTGGAAATCCTAAGTTTGTTATTAATTAGTAAAGAATTGGAAGAAACCAATCCTAAAAAAATCAGCAAAACGATTCTCGAATTAAGTCGTGGACGACGACCTAAAAATCGTGAAGAGATCCGAATTATTAATTTAATTGAAGCCATAGCGTTAATTGAAACGGAGAACTTTGCGATTAATCGAGACAATTACGATGTCATTGTCCATATTTTATTTCGAAATTTAGGTTATGATATCGAAAATAAAACTCGTTTTTATCGACAAACAAATGCCAATACATTTGTTCCAAACGTTCTTGATTATCAAAAAATAGATAAAACCTTAAATCAGTTTTTAGGTTATATGACCAATTTAGATGATCAAGAAATTGGCGGGTTTACCCAAGCCTTAATCATTCTTATCTCGTTTATTTATATTAGTCCTTACCAACAAAACAATTTATTGTTGGCCTTTCTTTTAAGTAAATGATATTTGCAAACGATTAACAAGGGTCGTCATTTTAGCAACCCAATTTATCCTCTACTTTATGATTGAAAACTTTTTCAAAAATTGGTTAAAGAGACATTTGACAATCAGTTAAAACTCGATGACCTTTTGGATTTCTTATATAAAGAATCAATCAATGGGATTAATTTGGCTTACCAAATAAAAAATTTTGATGAATGAATTGAAAGTGATCCCACCTATCGTCACGTGGCCGATTATCTTTTGCCAAATGTAATTGACAAAGTCATTGCCTTGCGAATCATTCAAAAAACTGATGTCGATAAAGGAATCAGTTCAGAAAAACTGCTCAACAGTTTTCGTCTTCGAGGCAAAAAAGTTTTTGAGGACCAAGAAATCCATGATGTTCAACAACGCCTTCTTGACCAAAAAATCATTTCTAAGGAAATGAAAAATGGTGGTCGTGAATGATTTAAGTTGACCAATTCACAACTACATAAATTACAAAAACTTTTAGAAGAACAAAGAATATAAAAGGAGAGCAAATAATTAATGAGTTATAAAATCAAAAAAGTTAACCGAGGGGTTGAGCGCCGTGATTATACAAAGTATTCAAGTAAATTGCCGTTGCCAAACCTTGTGGAAATTCAAACAAACACATTTAAATGATTCCAAAAAGAAGGAATCCAAGAAGTTTTTAATGAAGTCTTTCCTATCCTTTCCAATGATGGAACAGCCGTTTTAACATTGGAAAATTGAGAATTTCGTCAACCAAGAACTTCAATCGCAACCGCGAAAAGTGAATCAAAAATTTACGAGGCACCAATTTATGCCAACCTTAAATTAGCTGTTTCAAGTCATGAAGAAATTCCCAAAATCTTAAATGAAGTTCCCTTTACTGACCCAAAACAATTAATCACCGAATGATTAAAAGAAAGAACTGAAAACAAAGGAATTGTCTTTAAACAATCTTCAGGAAGTTCTTACTTCTTTGAGTTAAAGGTGAAGGGGAGTACTGTCCCAGATTCAATCCAAGTCGATGTTTTAGAAGATAAAGATAGCATGTTACTAGTAAATGTGGCTATTTATAAAACCGGGGAAGTTTTCTTGGGAGAATTCCCTTTAATGACTGACGCTGGAACTTTTATTATCAACGGATCGCAAAAAGTAATTGTGTCGCAATTGGTTCGCTCCCCAGGAGCTTATTTCAACCGTGAGCTAAACCGTAAGAATGGGGAAATAATTTATTCAGTGGATATTATTCCTTCACGTGGAACATGGTTAGAATTCGAAACTGAAACCAAGAAACTTGCTGACAATAAAGGACATAGTTTGTTCTATGTTAAGATTGACAAATCTCGTAAATGTACTGCTACATCTTTATTAACCACTTTAGGTCTTCACAAAGATGCTATTTTAAATCTTTTTGATCAAGCTCCATTGTTAGCTAATACTTACCAACAAGATAATTGAACTGGTAATTGACAAGCTGATTGAGATAATCAGGTTCAAGAAATTTATAAAAAAATCCGTCAAGGTGAAACTGCCACTGCCGAAGGAGCATCGAAATATATTTACGGACTTCTATTTGACAAACGTAAATACGATCTAACTAAGGCTGGACGTTTTAAACTACAACAAAAATTAACAGTTGCTAATCGTTTGCTTGGTCAAACTTTAGCCGAAGACATTGTAGATGTTGATGGCAAGGTTTTAGTTGCTAAAAATACTGAAGTTACTCGCGAAAACTTTAGCCATATCCAAGAAATTTTATCTAAGAATGTGATGTTAGAAACCATTGAATTTGATAGTGCCATTCCTGGACCAAATCAAGTGCAAAAAGTGCATATTTATGCCGATAAAGATAATCACAAAAAAATTCTTACTTTAATTGGTGTCCCTTATGGTTTAACCGAAGAATGTCTAACTGTACCCGACATTTTGGCAACTATGTCTTATGAAATTTCGTTAATGAATAATGTTGGGGAAATTGATGATATTGACCATCTAGGAAATCGTCGTGTTAGAACAGTTGGAGAATTATTACAAAACCAATTCCGAATTGGGATGATGCGTATTGAAAAGAACGTTAAAGAAAAATTAGCAACTTCAAACCTTTACAAAATCAAACCTTCAACTATTATTAACAACAAACCATTAACAGCGATTATTGGTGAGTTTTTCAACTTATCACAACTATCGCAATTCATGGACCAAATTAACCCGTTATCGGAGCTTACAAACAAACGTCGTTTAACAGCTTTGGGGCCTGGAGGATTATCACGTGATCGCGCTGGTTTAGAAGTGCGGGATGTCCATCCTTCGCATTACGGAAGAATTTGTCCGATTGAAACTCCAGAAGGGCCAAACATCGGGTTGATTAACAACTTAGCTTGCTATGCCCAAGTTAATGAACATGGTTTCATTACTACTCCTTACCGTAAAGTGACCAATGGTGTAATTGACAATAATGACATTCATTATCTAACTGCTAGTGAAGAAGGAAACTATATCATTTCGCAATCATCAATTAAACAAGATGATGATGGCAAAATTTTGGAAAAAAATGTTGTGGCCCGTTATAAAGGTGAAGACATGATTGCCGATGTTAAGGATGTTGATTATATCGATGTCTCGCCAAAACAGATTGTTTCCATTGCGACTTCGGGAATTCCGTTCTTGGAAAACGATGATGCCAACCGTGCTTTAATGGGAGCCAACATGCAACGTCAAGCGGTCCCTTTATTGAATCCAGAATCACCAATTGTTGGAACTGGTATTGAATTTGAAGCGGCTCGTGACTCTGGAGCAGCTATTGTTGCCGAAGAAAATGCTCTTGTTAAATATGTTGACTCAAACTTAATTACGACTGAATCAAAAGAAGGTATTAAAACTTATACTTTAGCAAGTTTTGAACGTTCAAACAACGGAACCGCTTTAGTACATCGTCCGATTGTTAAAGTTGGTGACAAAATTGAAAAAGGCCAAATCATTGCTGATGGTCCATCAATGGATAAAGGTGAATTAGCTATTGGTCAAAACGTAGTGGTTGCCTTTACAACTTATAATGGTTACAACTTTGAAGATGCCATTATTATGAGCGAACGTGTTGTGATGGAAGATCGTTTTACTTCAATTCATATTGATGAATATTCAATCGAACGCCGCAACACTAAACAAGGAGCAGAAGATATTACTCGTGATGTGCCAAACATTAGCGAGGCTGCGAAGAAATATCTTGATGCCGATGGAATTGTGGCGCCGGGAACTGAAGTCAAGGTTGGAGATATTTTGGTTGGAAAAGTCACTCCTAAAGGACAAGCTCAACTTTCACCAGAAGACAAATTACTTCATGCTATTTTTGGTGAAAAATCACGTAATGTTAAAGATAATTCGCTTCGAGTACCAAATGGTGGTGAAGGAATTGTGCAATCAATCAAACGCTTCTCAAGAGAAGATGGTTTTGACTTGCCTGCCGACGTTTTAGAAGTGATTAAAATTTACATCGTTCAAAAACGTAAGATCCAAGAAGGTGACAAAATGTCAGGTCGCCATGGTAACAAAGGGGTTATTTCCCGTATCTTGCCAATTGAGGATATGCCACATTTAGAAGATGGAACTCCAGTTGATATTATGTTGAATCCTCAAGGGGTTCCTTCACGGATGAATATTGGTCAAATTCTTGAAATTCATTTAGGAATGGCTGCTAAAAAACTTGGCGTTAAAGTGGCTACTCCTGTCTTTGAAGGATTAAATGATAAAGAACTTAACGAAATCATGACTGAAGCTGGGATGACTAATTACGGAAAAGTAAAATTAATTGATGGTCAAACCGGTGATGTAATGGACAAACCAATCGCAGTTGGGGTAATGTACATGCTAAAACTTTCTCACATGGTTGATGACAAATTACATGCCCGAAATGTTGGACCATATTCGTTGATTACCCAACAACCTTTGGGAGGAAAAGCCCAAAATGGGGGACAACGTTTTGGAGAAATGGAAGTTTGAGCGCTTGAAGCTTATGGGGCAGCGCATACTCTTCGCGAAATCTTGACTATTAAATCTGATGATATTAAGGGAAGAACCAAAACTTATGAAGCCATTGTGCGTTCAAAAGAAATTCCAGAACCAGGAATTCCTGAGTCATTTAATGTGTTAACTAAAGAAATTATGGGTCTAGGATTTGACATGTACATGGAAGATGACGCTGGTCAAAAAATGGCCATTAAAGCCTATGACGACGAAGAAAGTCTAGACACGAATAAAAACAAGTTAGCCTATGAGGACTTACAACTTGGTACTACCGATGAAATTATTAATAATTTAGATGCTGATCAAGGTCACAAAGTGGATACGACACCTCTACAAATTGATGGTTTTGGCGATGATGCTGAAAGTAATGATCTTTATGAAGATGAAACTAACTTAAGCGGAGAAAAGGAGATTGAAGATGGCATTTAATAAAAGTAAAAAGGCAATCAAAATTGAATTGGCATCGCCAGAAACAATTCGCTCATGATCTCACGGGGAAGTTTTAAAACCAGAAACAATTAACTATAAAAGTTTAAAAGCCGAAAAAGATGGTCTTTTTGACGAACGAATTTTTGGGCCTACTAAAAACTTTGAATGTGCCTGTGGGAAATATAAAAAAGCCAACCCAATGAACAAAGGAAAAATTTGTGAAAAGTGTGGGGTTGAATTAACTGAATCAATTGTCCGTCGTGAACGTATGGGGCATATTGAATTAGAAGAACCGGTAACTCACATTTGAATGCTGAAGGTGGCTCCTTCAAGAATCGCCACTTTGTTAGATTTAAAAGCAAAAGAATTAGAAGAAGTAGTTTACTTTGTTTCACACATTGTTTTAGAAGTCGGTGATATTAAAAATCTTAAGGTTGGAGAAGTATTGGATCTTGGGTGATCAAGTGCTTCAAAAACCCGTGAAAAATTAGCAGTGATTATTAAATCAATTATTGCCAAAATCGATGATGAAAATTCACGTGATTATAAAAAAGCTACTCGCCTATTATCAGAACTTGATAATACTAATGTGCCGTTTTCAATTGATGAAGCCACAAACTTAATTACTAAATATACTGGGGCTAAATTTGGGATTGGAGCTGAGGCTGTTGAATATCTTTTGAAAAAAATCGATATTGATGGAACAATTGTCAAATTAAAAGATGAACTAGCCGAAAAACGTGGTTCAATGGAACAAACCAAAATCATGCGTCGTCTAGAAGTTCTAGATGCTTTGAAAAAATCGGGAGCAAAACCAGAATGAATGATTTTAAGAGTTTTACCCGTAATTCCACCAGACATCCGTCCAATTATCCAATTAGATGGTGGTCGATTTACTACTTCGGAAATTAACGACCTTTACCGTCGTATTATCATTCGTAACGAACGTTTGAAAAAAATCAAAGAAATGGGTGCACCGTCAATCATTATTAATAATGAGAAACGTATGTTGCAAGAGGCTGTTGATGCTTTATTAGATAACGAACGTAAGCCGCGTCCTGTTGTCGGAAAAGACAAACGACCTTTGAAATCATTAACTTCGACTTTGAAAGGGAAACAAGGGCGCTTCCGTCAAAACTTATTAGGAAAACGTGTCGATTATTCTGGACGTTCGGTAATTGTTGTCGGACCAACCTTGAAAATGTATCAAGCCGGAATTCCTCGTGACATGGCGATTGTGCTTTTCAAGCCGTTTGTTATCCAATGATTACAAGAACATGATCATGCAGATAATGTAAAAGTTGCTGAAAAAATGATCCAACAAAATGACCCTCATATCTGGGAAGCTTTAGAACAAGTCATTAAAGACCGCCCAATTCTTTTAAACCGGGCACCAACTTTACACCGTTTAGGAATCCAAGCTTTTGAACCAAAACTAGTTAAAGGTAAAGCAATTCGCTTACATCCATTAGTAACTAGTGCCTTCAATGCCGATTTCGATGGGGACCAAATGGCTATCCATGTGCCCATTACGAAAGAAGCGGTTGGAGAAGCCCGCGCCTTAATGTCGGGTGCCAATGCAATTTTGGGACCTAAGGATGGTAAAGCCATTGTTACTCCAACCCAAGATATGATTCTTGGTAATTACTATGTAACCTTGGAAGAAAAAGGTGTCTCAGGTGAAGGGATGATGTTCTATGATGCTCAAGAAGCCATTCGTACTTATGAAATGGGGAACTTGAACCTTAATGCCCTAATTGGAATTGCTGTTAAAGGTTTAAATAGTAACAAATTTCCACGCGGTAGCGAAAATAAATATATTTTAACTACTGTAGGGCGCTTAATCTTTAACAACATTTTTGAAGAACCTTTCCCCTGATTGAATTCACCAAAAATCAGCGAAGCTGAAAACGAGATTCATAAATATCTCTTTGATTTTAGTGAAGATATTGTGGATGCTATTGAGCACCACGAAATTAGCCAACCAATGAAAAATAGCGAACTTTCGTTAATCATTGAAAAATATTTCGAAAAATACGGTTCACGTAAAACAGCTCAAATGTTAGATAACATGAAAGACGTTGGTTACTATTTCTCAACTAAATCAGGTACTACCATCTCTGCTGGCGACGTTGTTGCCTATACTAAAAAATATGACGAGTTCAAAGAAGCAGATAAGAAAGTTAACGAAATCACTGATTTCTATAACCAAGGAATGTTAACTGCTAATGAAAAGAAACAACGTGTCATTGGGGTATGGTCGGAATTAAAAGATAATATTCAAAAAGAACTTTCAAATATCTTGAAACAAGATCCTAAAAATCCAGTTTTCGTCATGGCTGATTCTGGAGCCCGTGGTAACGTTTCGAACTTCACACAACTTGTAGGGATGCGTGGGTTAATGAACGATACTAAGGGGGATATTAAAGAAATTCCGATTAAGTCTTCATTCCGTGAGGGCTTAACAGTGTCAGAATACTTTATTTCAACTCATGGAGCCCGTAAGGGAATGGCTGATATTGCCTTGAAAACTGCCGACTCAGGTTACTTGACTCGTCGTTTAGTTGATGTTTCACAAGAAATCGTTGTGACTAGCGATGACTGTTTTGCAACTACAGGTTTCAATGTTGGAGCTATTGTGGACACAAAACATGACAACGTAATCGTGCCTTTAAAAGACCGTTTAGTTGGTCGTTATAGCTTTGATGACATTGAAGATGAAGCCGGTAATATTATCGTGCCAAAAGACACTCTAATTACCAAAGACTTAGCGGCAAAAATTGTTGCCGCAGGTATTAAAAACGTTACAATTCGTTCCGTACTAACTTGTGAAGAATCACGTGGAGTATGTAAAAAATGTTATGGTGTTGATTTAGCAACTGGTGAAGTTGTTAAATATGGGGAACCGGTCGGAGTTGTTGCCGCCCAATCAATTGGAGAACCAGGAACGCAATTAACAATGCGTAACTTCCATACTGGGGGGGTAGCCGGAGATGCCGATATTACCCAAGGTCTACCACGTATTAAAGAATTGTTAGACGTGACTGCACCGAAGGGTTCGGTAGCGATTATTTCTGAAATCGAAGGTGAAGTCCAAGATATTACCGACGAAGATGGTTTCTATACTATTACCATTGTTAATGATTGAGAGACTAAAAAATACCATACGCAATTCCATGCTATTTTGCGTGTTAAAGTTGGTGACAAAGTACAATTGGGTCAAAAACTAACTGAAGGAGCCATTGATCTTCGTCAATTACTAGAAGTGGCTCGTGTTGAAGATGTTCAAAACTACATCTTGAAAGAAGTTCAAAAAGTTTATCGTTTACAAGGAATCGAAATTTCTGATAAATATATCGAAATCATTGTTAAACAAATGTTAAACAAAGTCCGTGTTATTGATGGAATGGATAGTGAATTACTTCCTGGTGAAGTCTTGACTACTCAAGCCTACAAAGCTAGTGTAGCAACAGCCTTAATGGAAGGCAAAAAACCAGCCTTGGTGAAACCAGTTATTTTTGGAATTAAGAAAGCGCCTTTGGAATCAAGCTCATGATTATCTTCAGCTTCGTTCCAAGATACAGCTCGAGTACTTTCAAAAGCAATTATCCGTGGAAAAGTTGACCATTTAGAAGGATTAAAAGAAAACATTATGTTAGGAAACTTAATCCCTGCTGGTACTGGTTTAACTGGTGCCGAAGCCGTTATGGCTCTTGGTGAAGAATACCACAAAAACGAATATTAATAACTTCTTAATAAATCTACATAAAAAGCACAATTTGACAAAGGGTAATTTGCCCCTAGTCTAGAATTGTGCTTTTTCTTTTGCTATGCTTTGTTTGGTAATAATGGAGAATTTGATGATTGGGATTTATGTTTTAAGTGGGTTAATCTTAGCGGCCTTATTAATTTTACTTTTTATAATGATTAGAAATAATAAACAACAAGATAAAAGAACCTTAGACCAACAACCATTGGCGCTTCCTAATTTAGAAGGAATGGCCAAGGTGGATGATATTATTCACTCTAAAGAACTTTTATCGACAAAAATCGAAAGTGTTAACCAGGCCCTTAATGATTATAAAAAGGACCTTAAGGAGTCCATTAAAGATTTGGATAAAAACGCTAATGATTCAAACATTAAAACTAGTGAACACCTTGGCGGCCTTTTGGCAAAAGTGGAAACTCTGCAAGATGATTTGAACGGCAAAAACGGTCTCTTAACAAACTATTTGCATAGTCAAAGAACCCAAATGGAAAATTCTTTTGGTGATGTTAAAAAAAGTTTAGCAACTTTAAATGAGGCATCACAAGGACTCCAACGAGGCCTAATGGCAAACAACACTGGTTTGACAACTAACCTCAACCAACAACAATTAAAAATGGATACAGCCTTTGAAAATGTGTTGAAAAGTCTGACGGTTTTAAATGAGACTTCGCAAGGTATCAAAACAATTGAGGGTTCGGTCCAAACTTTACAAAACATCTTTTTAAATAATAATAAAGCGCGAGGGAATCTTGGTGAGTATGTTTTAGAAAAACTTTTGAATGATGTTTATGGTGCCAACCAAGATTTATGAGAACTTCAAGTCACTTTACCAAACCAAACAATTGTTGATGCTTTAGTAAAAACGGGAACTGATAAAGAAAACATTGCGATTGACTCTAAATTTCCGTTAACTAATTACAATAACTACGTAATGGCCACTGATAAGCAAAGTCAAGAACGTTACCTAAGTGCATTTGCTCACGATTTTAAAGAAAGAATTAAGGAAGCGACGAAATTTATTACACCAAAAAATAATATTAGCAGTGTGATAATGTTTGTCCCCTCAGAAGACATTTTTTCATTTGTGATTGCTAATTTCCAAGATGAAATTGTCCAATACGCCATGAAAAATAAGGTTTGGATTACCTCTCCAACAACCTTAGCGGCGACTTTATTCATTATTGATAAGCATCTTCAAGAAGGCAAATTAAATGCCAATTTGGATAAAGTAAAAGCTAATCTTTTAGCAATGAAAAAAGAATTAGATCGTTGAAATACGCGTTGAGGTGCCCTAAATAAAGACATCAATAAAGTCTTTGGGGATGCCAAAGATTTAAACATCACCACTGATAAAATTTACAATAAATATGAAAAGATTTATAAGGACCAAAGTGCCCAAATTTTAGTTGAAAATATTGACTAGATAAACAAAAAACTCTAGACCCCGTCTAGAGTTTTTTGTTTGTTATTTATCTAAACCTTCCATTCCACCAAGAAGTAGGTAAACATTATCATAGCCATTTTTTCGGTAAGCCCGAGCGCTAACACCACTCCTATTGCCAGCATTACAAAACATGATTAGTTTACTCTTTTTATCCGGAAACAACGTGGTCATTTCGTCAATTACTTTGGGGTAAGGAATATTAATGGCCCCAGGATATTTCTTTAGGTAAGTTAGTTCTTGAGGGGAACGAACATCAATCATTTTTCAGCCATCGTCTAAATAATGTTTGAGTTCCATTGACGTAATATAATCGCGCATAGATTTCTCCTTTATTAACCTAATTTGGTTTATTAAATTCATTATACTTTTTCCTAACCGTTTTGGTAATGTCCTTTGTTGTCTAAAAAATAACTTGATAGAATTAATAAGATTGGAGGCAATTAATGAAGAAACAAAAAATATATATGGCGAATGACCATACTGCAGAAAAGATGAAACGAGCAATTATGAATCATCTTCAAAATAAAGGGTATGAAGTCGTTGACTTAAGTCCTCTTAACGATGGGCAAAGTTGCAGTTATAGTGAAGAAGGACTTCGTCTTGGTGAGGCGATTGCTAAGGATAAAGACCAAGGGTCTTTAGGAATTGCAATTTGCGGCACTGGCGTTGGTATTTCAATTGCAGCCAACAAAGTTAAGGGAGTTCGCTGTGGATTGGTTTATGAATTAGAAACTGCCGCCTTGATTAAACAACATAATAATGCAAATGTCATGGCTACAGGAGCACGCTTGATTGCTATCGAGAAAGCGTTGTTACTTGTTGACACCTTCTTGGAAACTAACTTTGAAGGTGGACGCCATGTAGAAAGAGTAGCCACTATTGATGATTACCTTGGTTAATAACTTAGACAAAAATATAGAAGAAATGGATACAAATATGAATCGAAAATTAGATACACGTTTACAAAATGCCATGAATAATGAATTAAAACGCCAACAAACCCATATTGAATTAATTGCTTCCGAAAATTATGTCTCAGATGCTGTTTTAATGGCAAATGGATCAATTTTAACTAATAAATATGCTGAAGGCTATCCAGGAAAACGTTATTACGGAGGCTGCGAATATATTGATGAAGTGGAGACTTTAGGAATTGAAACAGCAAAAAAATTATTTAGTGCTGAATACGCCAACCTTCAACCTCATTCTGGTTCGCAAGCAAATGAAGCAGCTTATCGTTCTATTTTAAAACCAGGTGACAAGGTGGTATCGATGAGTTTGGATGCTGGTGGTCATCTCACCCATGGTTATCCACTAAACTTCTCGGGTTCACTTTATGACTTTGCTTTTTATGGAGTTAATCCGCAAACTGAAGAACTTGATTTTGCGGAAATTGAAGCGGTAGTAATGAAACAGCAACCAAAGTTGATTGTTGCTGGGGCTAGTGCCTATTCAAGAACAATTGACTTCAAGAAGTTTCGAGAAATTGCTGACAAGGTAGGAGCTTACCTAATGGTTGACATGGCTCATATCGCTGGTCTAGTAGCTGCTGGAGTCCACCCAAATCCTGTTGAATACGCTGACATTGTGACTACTACTACTCACAAAACCCTTCGGGGAGCTCGTGGAGGAATGATTTTAGCGAAAGCTGATTTAGGAAAACAAATTAATTCTGCTGTTTTCCCGGGTACCCAAGGGGGGCCTTTAGAAAACCTAATTGCTGGAAAAACCCAAGCCTTATTAGAAGCTTCAACTCCAGAATTTAGAGAATATGGAGCTCAAATTGTCAAAAACGCCCAAGCTTTAGCAGAAAGCTTACAAAGTGGGGGTGTACGTTTGGTTGCTGGAGGTACAGATAATCACTTAATCAACTTTGAAGTTAAAGAAACCTTTGGCATTACTGGCCGTAAGGCTGAAAAGATTTTAGAATCAATTGGTATTGTAACCAACAAGGAACTATTACCATTTGATAAAGAAAGTCCCTTTAACACTTCAGGACTACGAGTTGGGACCCCAGCAATGACGACTCGTGGGTTCAAAGAAAAAGAATTTACCGAAGTAGGACGCATTATTTCGGCCGCTTTAAAAGATCAAAGTTCTGAAAACCTTGCAAAATTGCACCAAGAAGTTTTAAATCTTTGTGAAGCTTTTCCTATTTATGAAGGACTTAAATATTAAGACCTAATTACTAAATGGAAAAAAGAGGAGAAGAAAATAATGGCCTTTACAGAAGTCAAACACCCTTTGATTCAAGACAAGTTAACGCGTATGCGTAAATCTGACACTTCATCAAAGGATTTTAAAGAAAACCTAAGCGAAATCGCCAGCTTAATGGTTTATGAAATTACGCGCGATATTCCTTTAAAAACTATTGAAGTGAAAACTCCAATTACAAATACAAAGGGCTATACCATTGAAACCCCTGTCGTAATCGTACCTATTTTACGAGCTGGTTTAGGAATGACTGATGGGATTCAAAACTTAATTCCAACAGCCAGAATTGCTCATGTCGGCATGTATCGTGACGAAACAACATTGAAGCCAAAACAATATTATGCTAAGCACCCTGACAATATTGAAAATAGTTTTTTAATTGTTGTTGATCCAATGTTGGCTACTGGCGGAAGTGCTATCGCAGCTATTGATATTGTGAAACAATGGGGGGCAAAAGACATTAAATTTGTTTGCCTTGTCGCAGCCCCAGAAGGAGTTAAGGCTTTAGTACAAGCCCACCCTGATGTTGATATTTTTGCTGCTAGTCTTGATCATCATCTTAATGAAAAAGGCTACATTGTGCCCGGGCTTGGTGATGCTGGTGATAGAATTTTTGGAACTAAATAATCATAAAAAAACCCTTTTTCGAAAGGTTTTTTTTATGATTAAAGCAGTAGGAGCTTACGAAATTTTCTTTTTAAAAAGTTTTGATAAAAAGAAAAAGGAGTACAATTATTCCTATGGAAAAAAGAGAAGAGTAGAATAAACACAAATGGAGTCGTGCACCGATGAAAAAAGGCATTACTAAATTAGGCCATCAACCTTTTAAAGACAAAAAACGGTGGCTAGTTTATTTTGTTTTTT
This sequence comes from Entomoplasma freundtii, assembly GCF_002804205.1. GTDB lineage: Bacteria > Bacillota_I > Bacilli_A > Mycoplasmatales > Mycoplasmataceae > Williamsoniiplasma > Williamsoniiplasma freundtii. Next base: position 783,761 of record NZ_CP024962.1, on the reverse strand, counting down.
GTTCTATTAGTTTAATATCCACATTAATTTTGGGAGTTTTAGTAGGCGCCAAAATTATTGAGTGAAATTGACTAACGGGTCAGATAATTGGATCAATTTCCGCAATTTTAGCCTTTAATTTAGCAAATTATAGTCTAAAGGTTCTGCTTAAAAGTGAAAACTACTATTTATATTATTTTTTCTATACATTAAGGTTGGGTCTTTATGTGGCGCCACTTTTATTGGCGCTCCTTATCCCATCACAGCCATTTTATTGAGTGGGCGTTATTATCGGTTTATCCCCTATTTTAGTAATTCCCCTTTTCCAAACCTGGTTGATTAATAAAAAATATCGACCAGTTCATGTTAAAAGCAAGGGAGGTGAAAAATTTGATTAATAATTGATGACTTTTTTTAGCAGACGATAATAAATTCGCCACGCTTTGAGAAGTCCAAATGCAATTAACATCAATCATTTTAACAACCATTTTGATTTGTACCTTTTCGATTATCTATAATGTGAAAATTCGCAACCACCATGTCGGTGAAAAAATGAGTGGTTTTCTCGTTCTTGTCGAAATGTTTATTACCAAAGTCGAAGATTTGGTTGTTTCCATTATGGGACGTCGCTACCGAAAATTAACTCCTTATGCGATGTACATTATTCTTTATATTGTAGTTTCCTCAATTCTGAGTCTCTTAGGCTTTGAATCGGTGGCTACTTCTTATACAGTTGCCTTTTCAATGGGATTTGTAACCTTTATCCTCATTTATTATTTTGGTTTTCGTTACCAAAAATTAGCTTACTTTAAACGTTACTTAAACCCTATCGAATTATTCACACAATTTACTCCACTTTTCTCAATTTCCTTTCGGTTATTTGGGAATATATTAGGTGGAGCAATCATTATGGGATTGGTTTACGCCTTAGGAATTGGCATTGAAGCCGGATGAGCAGGGGGAAGTGTTTCGAGAATCTGAAATAGCGATGGTGATTGAGCCGCCAATTGAGACCAACAATATATTTACTTTTGAACCGGTTTCAATATTTTCACGACACTATTAGCCCCATGATTGCATATGTACTTTGATTTATTTGATGGGGTAATCCAGTCAATCGTCTTTACCATGTTGACGCTATCTTATTGAGCCGAAGCAATGGGAGAAGAAGGCGAAAAAGAAACTGTTAAACGTCATGCACGTAGACACGGTAAGGCCTTACATCATGAGAGTGATGTTGAGCTAGATTTAGATCGTGCGCTGAAAAATGAAAAACGCACTGTTGTCGTTTAGTAAAAATAAACATAGCAATAGTGTCTTAATTTAAAACAAGGAGATTTAAAACAAATGTTGATGACAGAGTTAATTAACAATGTATACGCAAATTTATTTAGTGCTTTTGCCACTATCTTACCTAACTTTTTAGCTGATGCTAATGACACTAGCACTGGTTTTGGTTTAAAGATGATTGGAGCTGGTTTAGCTGCAGTCGGAATGATTGGAGCTGGTTTAGGACAAGGAATTATTGGTCAAGGAGCATGTATGGCTATTGGTCGTAATCCAGAAGTCGCTTCAAAAATTACTTCAACAATGATTATCGGGGCCGGAATTGCTGAATCAGGTGCCATTTATGCCTTGGTAATTGCCATTTTGATTATCTTTGTGGCCTAGAAAAGGAAAGAGAGGGTTAAAATGGACGAATTTTTGGTCTTATTAACAAATACTCCGGGTGTGCCGGATGTAGTTGGTTTACTATTCCCAAATTTACCCAACTTTATTGCCCATGTTTTAGCCACAATTGTGATTGTTGTTTTTTTAGCGAAAGTAGTTTATAAACCCTTTCGTGAATCAATTGATAAACGTCGGGATAAAATTGATGAAGTTTTGAATGAGGCCATTGTCAAGCAGACAACTGCTAACCGTGACCGTAAGGACGCAGCCCAATTATTAAGAGAAGCGAAAACTGAATCGGTAGAAATTGTGGAAAAAGCCCGCATTGAAGCTGATTCGCAAAAAGCTGATATTTTAGAAGCTGCCAATATCGAAGCTTCTAACTTACAAGGTTATGCTAAAAAATCGGTGGCTCGTGAACGAGCTAAAGCTGAAGGTGAAATTCACGAAGCAATCGTTAACGTAGCCTTGCAAGCTGCTTCAAAAATTTTGGAAGAAAAAATTGATGATTCTAAAGACAAAAAGATGATTGATGAATTTATTGCTAATTTAGATAAGGATAATAAAGACGATGTTGCTTAGTGAAACAGTTATTGATAACTGAGCTGAAGCTTTGAAAAAAATTGCCTTAGAAAATAATAAAGTTGATGAATTTATTGATCAAGCCAATCTTATTGTTGATGTTTTAAAAGGACAACCAGAGTTCATTAAAATTTTGGATAGCAAAAGCCAAAAAGCTAACAAGGCAAAAATTATTGATGAAACATTTATCAATAATGGTGTTGATGAAACTTTAGGAAATGCTTTAAAAATTTTAGCGGAAACCAACAAGTTTTCTTATGCGCGTACCATTATGAAACATTTACGAAAAAAATTAATGCACTTGCAAAATGTTTTATATGGAGTTGCTTGAACAGTACGCCCATTAGATGAAAAACAATTGATGGCTATTGAAAACAAAATGACCAATTATTTTGGTCAAGAGGTACGTTTGGTGAATAAAATCGATCCTTCTTTAATTGGAGGAATCGAAGTTGTAGTGGCAAACCATGTTTTTGATGGTTCTGTCAAAGGAAAATTGGCACAGTTAAAAACTCGTGCTCTACACCAAAAATAAAATCGATCTCATAATAAACTAACGAAGAGTTTAAACCTCATCATTAGTTTATTTTTCGCGGGATTAAGAAAGGATTAGTTAATGGCTTTAAATATTAAAGATATTTCCGAAATCATTGGACAACAAATCAAAAATTATGGCAAAGATGTCATCAAATCAGAAGATGGAACTGTTATTACCGTCGGCGATGGAGTAGCCCTAATTAATGGTTTAGATCAAGCAATGATGGGTGAATTAATCCAATTTCCTCACGATGTTTATGGAATGGTTTTGAATCTTGAAGAGGGAGCCGTTGGGGCCGTTATTCTTGGAGACGATTCTTTAATCCGTGAGGGTGATATTGTAAAAAGAACTGGTAAAGTGGTCGAAACCGGTGTTGGTGACCATTTAATTGGTCGAGTGGTCAATGCTTTGGGTCAACCAATTGATGACCATGGAGTATTTAAGAAAGTAAAAACAAGGCCTGTCGAAAAATTAGCGACAGGAGTGATGGCGCGACAATCAGTCGACCAATCTTTGGAAACTGGTATTTTAACAATTGATGCGGCCATTCCTATCGGGAAAGGACAAAGAGAATTAATCATTGGTGATCGCCAAACGGGGAAAACCACGATTGCTTTGGATACCATCATTAACCAAAAAGGTAAAGATGTTAAATGTATTTACGTTTCTATTGGTCAAAAAGATTCGACAATTGCCCAAATTGCAGAAAAATTAAAAAAATATGGTGCAATGGATTACACTACCATTGTTAATGCTGGAGCAAGTGATTCTGCCCCTTTACAATTTTTAGCGCCTTATACGGGAGTTACAATTGCTGAAGAGTGAATGGAAAATGGCCAAGATGTTTTAATCGTTTATGATGATTTATCAAAACATGCTGTTGCTTATCGTGAGATGTCATTACTCTTACGTCGTCCACCAGGACGCGAAGCCTACCCTGGAGATGTTTTCTACCTTCATTCTCGTTTATTAGAACGTGCTGCCCGAGTTAATAAAGCTAATGGGGGTGGTTCAATTACAGCATTGCCAATTATTGAAACCCAAGTTGGTGATATTTCGGCCTATATTCCAACAAATGTCATCTCAATTACTGATGGACAAATCTTCTTATCAACAGCCTTATTCAACGCTGGAATTCGTCCTGCAATTGATATTGGTCTGTCGGTCTCGCGTGTTGGTTCATCAGCCCAAATCAAAGCGATGAAGCAAGTGGCTGGAACTTTAAAATTAGAATTAGCACAATATTATGAACTAGAGTCATTTTCTAAGTTTGGTTCAGATCTTGATGAAACCACTAAATCAGTTTTAGATCACGGGTCACGAATTATTGCCCTATTAAAGCAAAAACAATTTTCGCCACTTTCACAAGTTGATGAAGTAATTATTTTACTAGCCATTAAAAAAAGGTTAATTAAATGATTGCCAGTTCAAGAAATGCCAGAATTTAAGCGTGAGTTAATTGCCTATTTCAAAAAAAATGAAAAAGCAGCTAGTCTTCGTCATGAACTAAAAACAAAAGCAGCTTTCACTGATGAATTAATGGAAGAAATGACCAAAGAAATTGGCAAAGTGGTTGTCAAAATGACGGCTAATATTCCTGATTACAATCCAGATGATTATGGTTCAGCAGCAAGTTTTAAAAAGTTAGGAAAGTAGCTAATGGCCAACTTAAGTGAAATTAAAGCCGAAATGTCGGCCATTAATGACATCACCAAAATAACCTATGCGATGCAATTGGTGGCGACGGCTAAACTAAAAAAATACGGCAAACAAATCGTTGATACCCAACAGTTTGTTCAAGAAGTTTATCGTGTTTTTAACGAAATTATTCAACAAACAACCGATTCGCCTTTTTTAGCAGATCCGAAAAAACCAATCAAAAAAACTCTTTGAATTGTAATTAATTCCAATTTGGGTCTTTGTGGGGGTTATAATGTCAACCTTAATAAAGTAGTTTTCCCCCAACTAAAACCAAACGATGAAGTTTTTGCCATTGGTCAAAAAGCAATTAATTTTTATAAAAATAAAGATGTTAAAATTCATAATCAACGGACTGATTTGGAAGGCAATTTAGAACCTTCAGTCATTAACGAAGTTGGTCACGAAGTTTTAGATTACTATACAAGTGGTGAATTTGACGAAATTAAACTTGGTTATACTAAGTTTGTTAATAATGTCACTTTTACCCCCCAAGTGATTACACTTTTCCCCATTTCAAAACAAGAGGAAAAGGAAACTACTTTTAATCGTGAAGTCCAATTTGAACCTTCTGCTAAAGTCATTTTAGACACGACGGTAAATTTATACATTAATACCATTCTTTACGGAACCCTGGTAGAATCACAAGTTTCTGAACAAGCCTCGCGTCGCTTGGCAATGGAAAATGCGACTAACAATGGTGAAGAATTGGTTAATAAGTTGCATATTCAACATAATCGGCAACGTCAAGCGGCTATTACTCAAGAAATTAACGAAATTGTTTCTGGGGCTAATGCGCAAACAAATAATTAAAGGAGGTTTTAATGGGAATGTCTACAAAACAAGAAACTACCTCAAAAACTAAAGTTAACAAAAACAACCATGCAAATGGTGAAGTAGTGCAAGTTTTAGGTCCGGTAGTCGATGTTAAATTTGAGGAAGGTCAAATACCAAAGATTTATGATGCTTTAACAGTAGAAAATGGACCAGATACTTTGATTCTTGAAGTTGAACAACACATCGGAGATGAGATTGTCAGAACTATCGCTATGGGCCCAACTAATGGCCTAAAACGTGGAATGAAGGTTGCTAATACTAATTCTCCAATTACCGCTCCAACCGGTAAAGGGGCTTTAGGAAGAATGTTCAATGTTACTGGAAATGCAATTGATGAAAAACCTGAATTTGAAGGTCCTCGTAAGCCAATTCATCGCTCCGCACCAGCTTATGACCAACTTGTTACTAGTGCTGCGATTTTAGAAACAGGGATTAAGGTAATTGACTTGATTGCTCCCTTTGCTAAAGGAGGAAAAATTGGTCTTTTTGGAGGAGCTGGAGTTGGTAAAACAGTTCTAATCCAAGAATTAATTAATAATATCGCCAAAGCTCACCACGGGGTTTCTGTGTTCGTTGGGGTTGGTGAAAGAACTCGTGAAGGAAACGATTTATATCATGAATTCACTCAAGCGGGTGTTTTAGATAAAACTGCCTTAGTATTTGGACAAATGAACGAACCACCAGGGGCACGTATGCGTGTCGCTTTAACAGGGTTAACTATTGCGGAAAGTTTTCGTGATGATAACCAAATGGATGTCTTACTTTTCATTGATAATATTTTCCGGTTTACTCAAGCAGGAAGTGAAGTATCAGCCTTATTAGGCCGTATGCCCTCAGCCGTTGGTTACCAACCAACTTTATCGACAGAAATGGGATCGTTGCAAGAACGAATCACTTCCACTAAAAAGGGTTCAATCACTTCAGTCCAAGCTGTTTATGTTCCGGCTGATGACTTAACTGACCCAGCTCCAGCCACTACTTTTGCCCATTTAGATGGAAAAATTGTTTTAGACCGAAGTATTGCTGCCTTAGGAATTTATCCAGCAGTCGATCCTTTAGCTTCTTCTTCAAGAATGCTTGATCCAGAAGTTGTTGGTGAAGAGCATTATGCTATTGCTATGGAAGTTCAACAAATTCTCCAAAAATATAAAGAATTGCAATCAATTATTGCTATTTTAGGAATGGATGAACTAAGTGAAGAAGATAAATTACTAGTCAACCGTGCTCGTCGTGTCCGTAACTTCCTTTCACAACCTTTCTATGTTGGCGAAAAATTTACTGGTCGCCCGGGAACTTATGTAAAAATTGATGATACAGTAAGATCTTTCAAGGCCATCTTAGATGGCGAAGGGGATAAAATTCCTGAAATTCTTTTCATGAACGCTGGTACTTTTGCTGATGTGCAAAAACGCTACGCAACTGAAAAAGAGCAAAAATAAATGGAGGCTAGAGAGACATGGGCTTAAAACTGCGAATTGTCACTCCTAACGGACGTTTCATTAACGATAAGGTAGTTGATATTGTCAACATCCAAAGTATTGACGGTGATATGGGGATTCTCGAACATTCAATTCCTATCGTAACGGCTTTAAAAATTGGGGTTGTTACTTTCCGCGAGAAAGATGTGACAACTTATGTACATGTGCACCGTGGGATTATGGAAACCGATGGTGAACTTTGCACCATTATCACCGAACGTCTTTACCTTGTAGATGCTAATAAACAACGTTTGGAAACGCCTCATCATTTAAGTTAAACACTAAAAAACTCACTCTAGGAGTGAGTTTTTTAGTGTTTTCGTTTCAATGTTGTTGTCGCAACTAATGGTGTTTTGTTAATAATTTTATCGCGTTTCTTTTGCACAAAATTTTTCTTGCGTTCTTCAATTTCATGAATATGTTTTAGCGGATTGGCTGTAAAAGCCCACATCTTTTGTTTTTTCAAGAAGTTTAAATAACCATATCAATTGATTACTAACCTTTGAAAATTAATGCGACCTAAACTTAAGTCTCTTTGAATTGTGGCAATTCGCTTATTCAGTAAAATTTGTTCGCGATGCATCATTAGTTTTTGAGCAACATTGCTCGGAATTTCATCTATGTGCTCATAAATGGCTTCGATGTTTTCATATTTCTTTAAAAGTCGTAAAACCGTATTGTAATGGAGACTTTTGACTCCCTTGATGTTATCTGAGGAGTCTCCCATTAAACTTTTAAGATCCGGTACTTGGATTGGCAAGCAACCGACTCTTTCAACCACATCGGGTGAGGTAACATATTGGGGTTTTTCCTTTTTGCTAGCTTCGACAATCACTTGTGTTTGATCATCGACAAGTTGGAAAATGTCCTTATCATTTGAAAGAATATGGACCTTGTATCCGATTTCGGTTGCAATTTCCGAAATTGTTCCAATAACGTCATCACCTTCAAAACTTTCTTTTTCATATCACGGAATATTTGCACTCGTTAAGAACTCGCGAATGATTTGCATTTGTGGAATTAACTCTGGTGGAGTTTCTTTACGTTTTGCTTTATATTCTGGATAAAGATTGCGCCTTCAACAAGTATCACCGACATCAAATGTGACGATGATAGTATGATAAAAGTTTAAATCAACAAAGTGATTTATTTTGGCAATAAAAGTATAGATTGCATTAATGGGGGTTCCTTCCCGATTAACAGCGACATTTTTACGTTTTAATGAACCATAAAAGCCTTTATGCAATAGATGGTAGCCATCAATAATGAGGATGGTCTTTGGTTCATCTTTTGTCATCTTTTTATAATCCTTACCGTTTAATTTTAACATTAATTTCCCCCAAACCTTGGTTTTACGGCACTTTTAGAAAGTAAGGATAAATTTTTATCTTTGGAACCTAACGAAATCGAAGGGTTTATACAGGAATTTGAGTAAAAATTTTTGCTTCGCCTAAAACGGAGGCAATTACTGCCCAAAATGGCATTGTAACAATCGCCAGGAGGGTCGTTTGGGTGCAAATCTGCGAGCAAGTCGTGGCGCCCTTGTTATAAGTAATGGCATAACTAGCAATTGTACTAGCAGCTGGTGAAGCAATCATTAAAATAGCAGTTAATAAGGAAATATTGCTTACTGAATAGAGACCCGTTTTTCAGCCAATGGCAGCAACTGCTGCTAGTAAACCTGTAATTAGAGCCGGCACAACAAGCATTTTCAAAAATGAGGCATACCATACTTCACCTTTTGAAAAAGTTTCGCGCAAATTGTTTTTCCCGATAATAGCCCCAACGGCCAATCAAGCAATTGGGGTAGGTAAAGCGCCGAGAATAGTAGTCGCTTGACTGAAACCGGGAATTAAGGCATCAAGACGAGTAATAGAGTAATAACCAGGACTAATAGTGTTTCATCCATTGTCCGTTACATGAATAATTTTAATCCCTGGGATTAACTGCATGATTCAGAGAAAAAAACCGACAAATAAAGCAATGATAATAGGGTTGGCAAAGAGTATCCTTAGTTTTTTGATATTAAAGTTTTTAAAGGGATGCCAAGTACCATGTCCAACTAGCGACACTCTCGGTTTTTCAGCATTATTGCGTTGGAAGACAAAAACTGCAAATGAACACATAAAAATTCAATAACCAACATTGAACATATTTTGCGCTTGGTCAACTTCCGTTAACTGGAAGTTACCTTCAGCTAAGGCTCGAGCCATCGGCAAGCCGAAATAGATAGTTGAAGGAAAGGCAATGGCCATTGAATAAGCATCTTGGGAATTACGATCTTGTTTTAAAAAGAAAAGACGACTGCCAAAAAATAGTAAAGCATAAAATAAGATACCTAAAATAAATAACGAGACCATATTTTTAAATTCATCGATATTTAAATCAATCATAAAATTCTTGATAATTAAAGCCGGTAAACCAACCCAAAGGATGATTTTGACCAATGGCTTTTCTCATCCTTCTCCAAGTCATTTTTTGCGTTGGAAAAGAAAACCAATCAAAATAGTAAAGCAAGCAACAATTATTGTGCCTCAAAAGAGTGTATTCGATAAAGTTTTTACTAAACTTTTAACCACTATAGAGTCACTTAGTAAAGTAATAATCATTCTTTCTCCTTATTGCATTTTTGGTTTTGAAAATGTTTGGTAAATGATTTACTACATATCATCTATGATGAATATTTTTCTCCTTCCATTTCACCTTTATTTAACCAAAATAAAAGAGTTTTAATCATTTTAAGCGTGAAGAAATTCCCACTTTTAAGATTATTAGAAAAGGGGCATTTATGGTAAAATAAAGACTAAAGTTTAAGAAAGGTTATTATGGCAAGCGATTCAAGATTAATCAAAAAATATGGCAAAATTGCGGATCAAATCATTTCCCTTGATAGCGACATGCAACAATTAAAAGATGAAGATTTTGTTGTTAAAACAACTGAATTCAAGCGTCGAATTGAGAAGGGTGAAACTGTTGAAGATTTATTGGTTGAAGCTTACGCGTTAACGCGAGAAGCGGCTTTTCGTCGTCTTGGTTTAAAGGCTTACCGAGTGCAATTAATTGGTGCCATAATTCTTAATGCTGGTGATATTGCCGAAATGCGGACTGGGGAAGGAAAAACCCTGGTTGGAATTTTTCCCGCCTATCTTAACGCTTTGACTGGAAAAGGTGTTCATATTGTCACGGTTAATGAATACCTATCACAACGAGATAGTGAAATTAATGGTCAAGTATTTGATTTACTAGGTATCACTGTGGGTTTAAACAAAAGTAGACTTTCAAAACAAGGTAAACGTTTTGCTTATGCCCAAGATGTAACTTATACCACTAATGCTGAAATTGGGTTTGATTATTTACGAGACAACATGGTCCAAGACCCCAAAGGTAAAGTTCAACGCGAATTAAATTATGCCATTATTGATGAGGCTGACTCAATTTTGATTGATGAAGCAAGAACCCCCTTGATTATTTCTGGAGGTTCAACTACTCGCGTCAATATGTATATGTTGGCTGACGCATTTGTGAAGACTTTGAAAAAGCCCGACGATGTGGAAATTGATTTAGAATCTAAACAAGTTTTCTTAAATGAATCAGGGATGCAAAAGGCCAAGGATTTCTTTTCTTTAGATAATCTTTTTGATATTAACAATACAGAAATTTTCCATTTAATTATGAACGCTCTTAAAGCCAATTTTACCTTTAAAGAAGGTATAGAGTATACTGTTAAAGATAATGAAATTGTTTTAATCGATCAGTTTACTGGGCGTATCATGGACGGGCGTTCTTATTCTGATGGGCTTCAACAAGCTTTGCAAGCTAAAGAGGGGGTCAAGGTTGAAGAAGAGACTATGACTCTAGCAACTATCACCTACCAAAACTTTTACCGTTTATATGCTAAACTAGCAGGAATGACTGGAACTGCCAAAACCGAAGAAGAAGAGTTCATCAAAATCTATAATACCCGTGTCGTGGTGACTCCAACAAATAAACCGGTAATTCGTAAAGATGAAACGGATTTTGTTTTCGGAACCAAAAACGCGGCCTTAAAACGTTTGATTGAGGAAGTGCGTTTGGTTCATGAGGCCGGTAACCCGATTTTGATTGGAACCACTTCTGTTGAGTCGTCAGAGCAAATTGCTCATTATTTGACTAAAGCTAAACTTCATTTTGAAATGATTAATGCCAAAAACCATGCTCGCGAAGCTGATATTGTGGCGAAGGCTGGCCAAAAGGGAGCGATTACGCTTTCAACTAATATGGCCGGTCGTGGTACTGATATTAAATTAAGTCAAGAAGTTCGTGATTTAAATGGTTTAGTAGTTTTTGGAGTGGAACGGAATGAAGCGCGACGTATTGATAACCAATTACGTGGTCGTAGTGGTCGTCAAGGTGATCCTGGGCGTTCACGTTTCTTCATTTCAATGGAAGATGAAATGATGGTCCGCTTTACTTCACCTAAAATGAGAAAGAATTTCTTGAAGTTAGGTGACGACCATATCAAATCACGTTTATTAACACGCTCGGTAACCAATGCACAAAAAAAACTTGAGGGTTTAAATTTTGACCAACGGAAAGATGTTTTGGATTACGATAATATTCTTGCACAGCAACGTGAAGCCATGTATGCCCAACGGGATGCTATTTTGTTTGCTCAAAATTTAAAGGTAGTTATCAAAAAATTCCAATTAACAACTGCTTTTGAACTAATTGTAGACAATTCCTCACTTGTTCGTGGCGAACAATCAATTAAAACTAAAGACCTTCTAAAAGCTTTAGATGGAATTTTAGTCCCTCGCGGAACTTTCAAACCAACTGACTTTGAAGGTAAAGAAAACATGATTTTAGCGCAAGAAATTGCTGACCAAATGATGATTTTTTATGAAGCAAGAATTATGGATGTGCCTGAAGATGTCGTTTTAAAAATGGAACGTCAAACAATTTTGGAAAACTTTGACCGCTATTGAACAAAACATATTGATGTTGCTTCAAAATTACGTTCTGGAATTTATCTACAACAATATGCCCAAAACAATCCTTTAGCTGAATATGTGGAACAAGCCACTACCCTCTTCAATAAAACTAAGGTAAATATTGCTAAAGATGTCGTAGCCAAACTTTCACAAATTGTCATCCGTAACGTAGAAGCGCAAGAAAAACCCAAAACAATCACGATTACCGATAAGGATATTATGGAAATTCTAAGCGAAGTCGGTTTAACAAAGTTTGATCTCCAACACGAAAAATTAAAACAACACTTTGCTTATTTAAAAACCCAAAACAAAGATAATCCCGATAAACTTCGTCAACTTCAACGTCAATTTGATGTTCTAGATGGACTAGTTTACGAGTTGGAACGTCGCCAAAAGCAAACCAACCATCAAGAAACTTCGCCAAACCAAGGTGAAACGATTGAACTAGGCACTAAAGAAATCAAAGCGATGGCGAAAGTCTTCGGTATTACTAACGTTGATGAGATGACTTTAGATGATATCAACCATGGTTATGAACGAATTAAAGCTGATTTTCCGCAACCCGAACCCGAAATGGTACAACAAGTAGAGTTGGCGCGTCAGGTGCTAATTAAGCTCGCTGAGGAGCTTTCGCTTCTCAAAACCATTCATAATGAGCCTAAAACCCATAAAGAAAATAATAAAAGCCCTTCGTCAAAAAGTAATGAAAGTGACGAGTATATAATAGAAACAGAGATGGAAACTGGCGAAAAACCAAGAAAAATTCGTCGTGGCCAGGATGCGGAGATGGATATGACACCAAGTGAGGGGACACCAGTTAAACGCACTAGAATTGGATAAAAAAATATAGAGAGAATTCTCTATTTTTTTGCTTTTAGGGGGGTTTATGAAAATCAAAACAAACCATAAGTATGATTTAGTATCTAATTACCAACCTTCTGGTGATCAACCAGAAGCAATTAAGTCACTGGTTGCTGGAGTTAAAAAGGGTGAAAAGAGTCAGGTTTTAATGGGAGCCACTGGAACCGGGAAAACCTTCACGATGGCTAATGTTATTCAACAGGTCGGCAAGCAAACCTTAGTTTTAGCTCATAACAAAACATTGGCGATGCAACTTTACTACGAGCTTAAGGATTTTTTCCCTAACAACCGTGTCGAATATTTTGTTTCAAACTTCGACTACTATCGTCCAGAAGCCTATGTACCTTCAAAGGACCTTTATATTGATAAAGATTCTCGTCAAAATATGGAACTTGACATGATGCGTTTAAGTGCCATGAATGCCTTAATCACTCGTCAAGACACCATTGTAGTTGCTTCGGTAGCCTCGATATACGCCATTCAAAACCCAAGCGATTATTCCAAAGCTTTTTTTGAATTGAATGTCGGTCAAAAATTAGCAAAAAGAGATTTATTAACCTTCCTTGTGAGAACTGGTTATCTTCGTAACGATGTCGAAAATGCTCCAGGAACTTTTAGTGTTAAGGGTGATGCCATCAAAGTTGTTCCTGGGTGAACAGCTAACATTATGTTCCGTATCTCGATGTTTGATCAAGAAATTGAAATGATTGATGTCATCGATGCGGTGACTGGTGCCGTTTTGGATAAAACGCGTACTGTCACGATTTTTCCAGCCCAAGGCTATATCACACCCGAAAATCGTTTAAAGGTAGCTTGTACAAATATTCGCTCTGAGCTTGATGACCGTCTACGTCACTTTGAAAAGAAAGGTCTTTTGTTAGAGGCTCAACGCTTGAAACAACGAACTAATTATGACTTAGAAGCTTTAGAAGAGTTTGGTGTTTGTGGGGGGATTGAAAATTATTCTAGTCACTTAGAATTCCGCAAACCCGGTGAGCGACCTTATACTCTCCTAGATTACTTCCAAAAGGATTATTTAATGATTATTGATGAATCGCACATGACCTTGCCACAAATTAGGGGAATGTTCAATACTGACCGTTCACGTAAAACTACCCTAGTAGATTATGGCTTCCGTCTCCCAAGCGCCATTGATAATCGTCCCCTAAGTTATGATGAGTTTGCTAAACTCCAAAACCAAACCATTTATACTTCGGCCACTCCTGGACCATTAGAAATGGATTTGGTGAATCAGCAAGTTGTCCAACAAGTTATTCGTCCCACTGGTCTTTTGGACCCAGAAATTGAAATTCGTCCAAGTGAAAACCAAATCGAAGATTTAATTCGTGAAATCAATCTTCGTAAGGCCAATAATGAGCGTACATTCGTAACTACATTAACAATTAGAATGAGCGAGGATTTAACCGCTTACCTTCAAGAACGTGGGATTAAAGTTGCTTACCTTCATAACGAACTAAAGACTTTAGAACGTAGCGAAATTTTGAATGAACTCCGTAAAGGGGTCTACGATGTGGTTGTTGGGGTTAACTTAATTCGTGAAGGTTTAGATTTACCAGAAGTAAGTTTAGTGGCTGTTTTAGATGCTGATAAACCTGGTTTCCTTCGTGACACACGTTCGTTAATCCAGACAGCGGGTCGTGCTGCTCGAAATGCCAATGGGCATGTTATTTTCTATGCTGATACAATGACACAAGCAATGAAGGAGGCGATGGCCGAAACCGAACGTCGTCGTAAAATCCAAATTTCTTATAACGAAAAACATGGGATTGTTCCAAAGACAATTACTAAGGCTTTAAGTGATACCTTATTAACCGAAAAAGCGCTCACAAACCTAAAACGTTTACGCAAAATTAAAGGTAAAGATGATAAGAAGAAAGCCACTCAAAAAGTAATTGATGATTTACGAGCTCAAATGTTAAGGGCAGCTAAAGATATGGACTTTGAAACAGCTGCCACACTCCGAGATTCAATTTTAGAATTGGAAGCAGAAAAAATTAGCTAAAGGAGGCAATTCACATGAACGACAAATTGATTATCAAGGGTGCTCGAGAAAATAACCTCCAAAATATCGATTTAGAATTGCCAAAAAATAAACTAATTGTTTTCACGGGACTATCGGGGTCAGGAAAATCATCTTTGGCCTTTAATACAATTTACGCTGAAGGACGACGTCGTTATGTTGAATCACTTTCTTCTTATGCACGTCAATTTTTAGGTGGCACTGATAAGCCGGATGTTGATACAATTGAAGGACTTTCACCAGCCATTTCAATTGACCAAAAAACCACTTCACATAACCCTCGTTCGACAGTAGGCACCGTGACAGAAATCTATGACTATTTGCGTCTACTTTATGCCAGAATTGGCACGCCCTATTGCATTAATGGACACGGTAAGATTAAACCGGCTTCATTAAAAGAGATTGCTAATAATATCGAAAAAAATAGTAAACCAAATGAACATCTTTATATCTTGGCTCCCGTGGCTCGAGATAAAAAAGGAAGTTTTCGTGATCTTTTTGAAAAATTAAATAGTGAAGGTTTCATTCGAGTGCAAGTTGATGGAAAAATCCACCTTCTCAGCGATCCGATTGAATTAGATAAAAACCAACGTCATAATATTGATATTTTGGTCGACCGTATTATTTATCAAAACGACCCAGAAATTCGTTCCCGAATAAATTCGGCCGTTGAAGTTGGTCTAAAGTATTCAAATGGCTTAATTAAGATTCATTACCCGCAATCACCCAATAAGAAAGATGAAGTCTTTTCGACGGCCTATGCCTGCCAGGTTTGTGGATTTACAATTCCAGAACTGGAACCACGATTATTCTCGTTTAATGCCCCTTTGGGAGCTTGCGTAGAATGTAATGGTTTAGGCATTAAACTTGAAGCGGACCCTAGCCTCATTATTCCTGATGATAAATTAAGTATTAACCAAGGTGGAATACCCTATTTCAAAAATGTTGTTGGGTCTGATAATATGGAATGACAACGTTTTCGTACACTTTGTGATTATTATTATGTTGACTTGAATCTTCCAATTAACCAGCTTACGGCCAAACAACAAAAGGTGATTTTGTGAGGTAGCGAAGAGCCAATTGAAATGAAACTGGTTTCTGCTAATAGCCGCCGTTACGAAAGTTTCGATTTTATTGAAGGGGTAGCCTCATTAATTAACCGGCGTTATTTTGAAACTAATAGTGATGACGCTCGTCATCACTATGCTAAGTTTATGGCTTCAAAAACATGCATGGTTTGTCAAGGATCACGATTAAATAAAACTGCGCTCGCTATTAAAGTTGGCAAAAAATCAATTTGAGATTTTACCGAAATGCCAATTAATGAGGCTTTAGACTTTATTCTAAAGTTATCGTTAACGCCTCAAGAGGAAAAAATCGCTGCTTTAGTGTTAAAAGAAATTACGACACGCTTAAGTTTTTTAAACGAAGTTGGTTTGGGTTATCTAAACCTTTCCCGTACGGCAACTACTCTTTCTGGCGGAGAGGCTCAACGAATTCGCTTAGCAAAACAAATCGGGTCGCAACTTTCAGGAATTTTGTATGTCTTAGATGAACCCTCAATTGGTTTACATCAACGTGACAATGATAAATTATTAGCTACGTTGAAACATCTTCGTGATTTAGGCAATACGTTAATTGTGGTGGAACATGATGAAGATACAATGCGGGCTTCTGATTGAATTGTTGATATTGGTCCTGGTGCTGGAGAACATGGTGGTAAAGTCATTTTCAGTGGTCCTTACGAAGAAATTATCAAAGATCAAAATTCGTTAACAGGCCGTTACCTAACGAAAAAAGAAAGTATCCCAATCCCTAAAAAACGTCGTGGGGGGAATGGCAAAAAAATTGAAATTATCGGAGCTCACGAAAACAACCTCAAAAATATTGATGTCACAATTCCACTCAACAAATTTGTTTCAATCACCGGAGTGTCTGGTTCTGGAAAATCAACGCTCTTAGAAGATGTAATCTATAAAGGACTCCAAAAAAGTCTTTCGCGAGAAGTAATCGTTGCTGGGAAATATAAACAACTTAAGGGCTTGGAAAATGTTGACAAAGTGGTTTATATTTCTCAAGAACCGATTGGGAAAACACCACGGTCAAATCCTGCGACCTATACTGGTGTTTTTGATGATATTCGGGATTTGTTTGCCGCTTCGCCTGAGGCCAAAATTAGGGGTTATAAAAAGGGCCGTTTCTCTTTTAATGTTCCCGGTGGTCGTTGTGAAAATTGCCAAGGTGATGGAATGATTACTATTTCGATGCAGTTTATGCCCAACGTCGAAGTTCAATGTGAAACTTGTGAAGGAAAACGTTATAATGAAGAAACTCTTCAAGTTAAATATAAGGGTAAAACTATCAACGATATTTTAAAAATGACCGTGGAAGAAGCACTCAAATTTTTTGAAAACGTTCCGCAAATTAAAACTAAACTTCAAGCGATGTATGATGTTGGTTTAGGATATATTCGTTTAGGTCAGTCGGCCACTACCCTTTCTGGCGGGGAAGCTCAGAGAGTTAAATTGTCGACTTACCTCTTAAAAAAAGCAACCGGTAAAACTATCTTTTTATTAGATGAGCCAACAACCGGACTCCATTTAGATGATGTAAAAAGACTGGTCGATGTTTTAAATCGATTAGTTGATTTAGGCAATACCGTCATCGCTATTGAACATAATCTAGACTTCATTAAAGTTTCTGATTATATTGTTGACCTTGGCCCAGAAGGTGGATCGGGTGGAGGACAAGTAATTGCCACTGGTACCCCCGAACAAATTGTTACAAACCCCAAATCTGTTACAGGGGCTTATTTAAAGGACTATTTACATGTATAAAGTATCAAAAGAACTTATTCCGATTAATCGTCGTTTTGCTAAAGAATATAACTTAGCCAAAGCTTTAAATGACCTTGGCAATCCGCAATTAACAATTCCGACAATTAATGTTGTTGGAACTAACGGTAAAGGCTCGGTTGCTTCTGGTTTAGCAAAGGGACTTGAACAAAAATATAAACGGGTAGGGCTTTTTATATCCCCTGCTTTTTTGTATCACAATGAAAGAATTCAAATCAATGGTGACTTTATTGATGATGAGGAACTAACAAATTTAATTAATTCTAGCAAACCTTTGATTGATAAATATAACCTTACTTTTTTTGAAATCTGAACTCTAATTATGATTCGTTATTTTGCCCATAAAAAAGTTGACATTGCTGTAATTGAAGCCGGAATTGGTGGCCTAAAAGATGCTACCAAAGTGATGACCAATCAACAACTAGTTTTATTAACAGCTGTTGATTATGATCACCTCAATGTGCTTGGATCCACAATCGAAGAAATCATGGTTCAAAAAATTGGCATTGCTTATTCAGGGACCACAATTATAGCAAGTGCTGATAATCGTAATCGGTCAGATTTGATTGAAAAAATGGTCCGAAAAAATAATTTAAAATTGATTTGAGCCTCAGAAAGAGATGACCAAGTTCATTACCAAAAAGCCAATAAGGGTTTAATCTTATGTGCCTTAGAGTGATTGGGTTGCGCCAATAGTGATTCGCTAACTTTTCAATGACCAAAAGGCAGATTTACTATTTTGCAAAGAAAACCACTTTGAGTTTTAGATGGTGCCCATAATCCGAATGGAATTAGTCAACTTATTAAAACTATTGAAAAAACCATGCATAACCCTCTCATCCTCTATGCTGCTAGTGCCGAAAAAGAATATGAACAAATCGTAAACCTTTTAGAAAAAACCTTCCATAAAGAAAACGTTTTTCTTACTAGTTTTGACCATTTAAAAGCATGAGATATCAATTTAGTCAACCAAACCAACAGCCACCAAATAGTTGATTGGAAAGAGTTTTTATTAGTTCATAACCAAAGTGAGCGTGAGATTATTATTTGTGGAAGCCTATATTTTGTGCCGCAAGTTTATGAGTGATTCATCACCAATAGTAAAAATAAAAAGCAGGAGGATTATGACCTTTTATTGAATTAGTAATGCTATAGCAATTGTTTGCATTTTATGTTTATTTGGCCTGGGTTGAGTTTTAAGTCGCCGATGCCGAAATTTTGGTACTTTAAATATTACTCTAACTGCGGTTCTGGTAGCTTTAAGTATCGTTTTCACGAACGTGATTGGCTATAATTTAAAAATTTTTGGAATCCAAATTGCCTTGGGTAATTTTGTTATTTTTCTCATTGGGATGCTTATGGGTCCCTTGGTAGGAGTCGTTGGTGGTTTGATTGGGGATAGTGTCGGTTCATTAATTAATATTAGTGGTACCTATCATGTTAATTTTCTTTTAGTAAAAATTCTCTTTGGTTTTTGTGGTTCGTTAGTTTTTTTAGGAAAGGGCAATAAATTTTTAATGTTGAAGGTTTTTGGGCTATTTATTTTTGTTTGTGGTCTTCAAATTTGAATTTTAAATCCCATCGGACTTTATTCAATGAATGGTTGAAAGTCTGTTTGAATCACACTTATTCCAAGTGCCCCAAGAAAGGGTATCACTTGACTAGTTCAAAGCCTGGTTTATCCGACATTAGCTATCAATAGTTTTAAAATTCTTTGGCAACTTTATAAACGAAGTAGTTATGCTTCTTCCACCGTTTGAGCTTTCAAAAATGACAATCTCTTTGATAACAAAAAACAACAAGTTTTAGTCAAATTGCCATTATCAATTGAACCAAAGCAACAACTTAGTCCTAAGAATGTCAACGATAAAGTGGAGAAAATTTAGTATAATTAAAACCGAAAGACCAAAGAGGCAACTATTAGATGAAACGATTAACTTTAGATAAAATTGTTCGAAAATTCAACTTAAAGGTCGAAGCAGGTCGTGATAAATTGACAACCACCTTGATTAAGGCTAATGGTGTGAATCGAGCTGGCTTAGAATTAACTGGTTTTTTTCGACCAAATGATCCACATGCCCATCGAATTGTTTTGATGTCATCCAAGGAATTTAGTTATATTTCACAATTCAACCATGATGAAAAGGTAACAAAATATGAAGCCCTAATGGCGAGCGGAATTCCCGGCATTATTATCACTAAAAAGTATAAAGATAGAGTGTTGATTGAAGTTGCTCGAAAACTAGATTTTCCGGTTCTTGAAACGAACGCCATTCTCACTTCCGAATTTAGTCAACGTCTTGGTGACTATATTGATGAATTTTTAGCTCCCCAAACCGAAGTTCACGCTTCATTAGTCAATATTTATGGAAAAGGAATTCTCCTTTTGGGTCGTTCTGGAATCGGGAAGTCAGAAATTACTTTGGATTTAATCAAAAAAAATCACCTTTTTGTAGGCGATGACCGGATTGTTGTCACCAACAAAAATAATCGTTTATTTGGAAAATCGAGTCCCATTTTAAAAAATTTGGTAGAAGTTCGAGGAATTGGTATTATTGATATTTCTTTAACAAATGGTTACCAAATCATCATGGAGGAAACCAATATTGACTTGGTTATTGAACTTTTCAATTTTAAAACTGGTGAAGTGGATAACACTGATCGTTTAGGTAACGAGTATCAAACTTATAAGATTCTTAGTCTCGAAGTGCCTTTAATTCGAATTCCAGTTTCCTCAGGCCGAAATTTGGCAAACATTATTGAATCGGCAGTGGCGCAATTAAAAATTAACGAAGCTCACTTAAAACCCGATCCCATCACTTTAATGAATAGTCGTCTAAAAGCGATGACTGATTAAAATTAAATTAAATAATAAAGGTATCTAATTAGGATGACATTTAGCAGTTACTTAGATTGAATCAACCAACATGGTGATCCATCAAATGCCCGTTTGATGTTTGGGATAATGCCAGCTTACCCCATTTTTATGTTTTCGGGAATTTTGTTGGTAATCATTGCTTCAATCATTAAATTAAAAATGAAAGGCATTCCGTTGCGAGAATTTGAAATCGCAACGGTTTTAGTCGTGCCTGCAGGAGCCTTGGGAGCCTCAATCTTTGGGAAGATTTTTTTACCAGGAATGGTTTGGTACCATATCTTTTTCTTTTGGGAACCAGGAATGTCGTTGTTTGGAGGGCTTCTCTTAGGAAGCCTTGTAGGTTTTGTTTGGTTTTATCGACGTTCAAAAACTACATTAATTTCTATATGAGTTTATGCAGACTGTATTATTCCTAATTTACTCCTTGGACAAATGTTGGGACGTTGGGGTAACTTTTATAATCATGAAATTTTAGGACAAATAGTGAGCTACGACTCGTTGCGTTGGCTTCCTAATTTTATTCGTGATGAACTTTTTTATTTTCCGAACCTTACAGGTTTCGACTTGCCTGGTAATTGAGCTGCCCGTTTTCAAGATGGCGATTTAGATTTAACAACGATTATTGCTACCTCTGGCATCTTTAAAGGGCAAAGTCTTTTTGATGTCTTAAGTTCACCAATTGAATATCGTGCTCCGCTCTTTTTAATTGAAGGCATCGGTTGCCTTATTTTATGGTTTTTAATTACCCTTATTATTCCTAAAATTGGTTATTGGTTTAGTCAGACTAAACCTTGAGACTTGGAACCCAAAGCTTATCCGGGTTGGTTTAATAAAAAGTATAAATATTTACCAAAAACAGAAATTATTGGACAAAAAACTTTATTACCAATTAAGTATCGCCAACAAACTTTTACTAAAACCAAAGCCTTTAAAAATAGTCAACAAAGGTCACCACAACTTGAACCAAATTTACGTTTAAGTTTAACCAAAGCCTGACAAAAAGCCTATTATTGACAGTCACTAGAAGAAGTAGAAACACGCCATTTTGAAGAACTGCAGCTCCGCCACGAGCAAACGTTAGCGAAATTAGAAACGCAATATAAAAAAGCCAAGTTAGCTAACCAACGAAAACCCAAAAAAATGCGGTTGAAAGAAAATTGTAAACTCGGTTGAAACCATAAAAAACAACAATGAGTTTATTTATTAAAAGGTAACCCTAATGGACGCGACTTGGAACAAGCAAATAATCCTCATCGTTACTTAACAATCCGTTGTGGAGTTCAAACTAGTTGTTATTTAATTGGTTACTTAATTTTAAGAATTATCTTGGAAACCCAACGTTTGGGAACCGAACTAATGATTCCAGAGCAACCTATTATTGACTTTATTTTGTTATCATTAATTTTGACATTTGCAATTTGTTTGTTGTTCGTAGCACAATTGATTGCTCCTTATCGCTATAGAGAGGTCGGTTGACTATATGAAAAATCCTATTAATGAGAATCTTTATGATTTATTGGTTGTTGGTGGTGGACCGGCTGGCCTAACGGCAGCCATTTATGCAGCTCGTGCCAATATGAAGGTCTTGGTTGTGGAAAAAGAAGCGCCAGGTGGAAAGATGATTAAAACCGGCACCATTGAAAATTATCCAGGATGCGAACGAATCGATGGACCTGATTTAGCAATGAAAATGTATGAGCAAACCGTTACTTTGGGGGCAGAATTCAAATTTAACGAAGTCCAACATATTTGTAAAACTGAAGAATTAATTTTTGAAAACCATTTAACCAACGGGGAAATCATTCTTTCTAAAGCGGTAATTCTAGCGTCAGGAACTAAGGAAAATAAATTAGGTATTCCTGGTGAAGAAGAGCTTTATGGTAAAGGTGTTTCTTATTGCGCGATTTGTGATGGGGCCTTTTACAAGGATAAAACTGTGGCGATTGTTGGTGGTGGCTATTCAGCAATTACTGAAGGCTTATATTTATCAAAATTAGTTAAAAAACTTTATGTCATTGTCCGTAAATCACATTTCCGTGCTGATAATGAATCGGTTCGTCGTTTGGAAGAAAAAAAGGGTGTTAAGTTTTTAATGAACACTGAAGTTAAAAAGGTTTTAGGTACTGATCGTGTTGAAGGTTTAATCCTTTATAATAATCAAACTAACGCAACCCGGGAAATTCAAGTTAGCGCCCTTTTTCCTTATATTGGGGCGACACCATTGACCAAAATTGTAAGCGATTTTAAAATCACTAATAGTTTGGGTTATGTCGAAGCTTTTGATGATAAACTGGAAACTTCTGTACCTGGACTTTTTGTGGCTGGCGATGTTCGCGCTGTTCCATTACGCCAAATTGCGATTGCTACTGGCGATGGAGCACTTGCTGGTCAAATGGCAGTGGAGTACATTCAAGCCCTCAACTAGAAATAGACATCTTTGCGGTATAATTAAATGACTTAGTGATTCATTCAAATTAAAGAGTGATCAAAGTAAAAGGATGGAAGCATGATCAATTGAAAAGAAGGGGACAACTGGACATTTACCGGCACCCCGGGGATTCATGGCGATTATGGAGGATTCCATGTTTATGCCTTCACAATGACTTTAGGTATGATTTTGGCAATCCTTTATTCGTTTTATAAATTCCGTAAACGTGACTTAAGTTTTGATTCACTCATTTGAGGAGTGCTTTTTATTGTCCCTGTTTCGCTATTTGGGGCGAGTGTTTTTGGAAAGCTAAATGCTAATGGCCCTGGCGAAAATGCTGGTGGAGTTGGTTTTTGGGGCTTATTTGCCTTCTGAGAAGCTGGTATGTCGATTCACGGTGGTGTTTATGCTGGTTTAATCATGGGCCTAGTCGTATTTGGCATCATTGGTCGTAAAACTAAAGTTTCTCTTTGAACTTATATGGATGCGATTATCCCAAATATCTTGCTTGGACAAGTAGTTGGTCGTTGAGGAAATTTCTTTAACCATGAATTAGTTGGAGCACCGATTCGTCTACTTGGACATACCAATTCTTTTGGCAAAAACCAATGAGGTTTCATTGATTTTAATAGTTTAGGGATTCCTGATCCTTGGGCAAATAGTCCTTTGGGTTGAATTTGAAAGAATACTTCGGCGGTCTACGATGGTCCAGAAACATGAATTAACGGTATTCACTTAGAGCCGGGAGCTGTTTGTCAAATGTTACCAATCTTTTTGATTGAATCTTTAGCTTTGTTAGCAGTTTGACTGTTGGTTACTTTTTTAATCCCGAATATTGGTAAATGATTTGGACCAAAACCCTGAAAAGTAGAGCCAACTAAATATCAAAAATCTTGACGAACTTCATCAATTTGGGCAAAGGCTTTTATAAATGATGTCGATAGTTTAGCTGTTAATAACTATCAAGTTTACAAAAATAATAACTATGAAGATGATGGTCGTTGAGAACGTGGTCGTCATTTAATTAATGCTAATAACCCTCATGGCTATTGAATAACAAAAGCTGGTTGTGAAGCAAGTGCTTACTTTTTTGGTTGAAATTTAGTCCGTTTTGTTTTGGAATTAAGTCGTCCAGATGATCATTTATTTATCATGTATGATAAACCACTTTCACTAGCCTTAATTGGGGTATCAGCCTTTATCGGTCTTATTGGGATGGTCTTAACTCAAATCGTAATTCCGCAGTTAACTCGTCGCGAAGGATGGGTTTATGAAAAACCTTATTTTGTAACCAATATGAACGAAGGTGGTCATGAAAGTGATCAACTTAAGGCCACCAAGGTTATTCAACCAAAATCTAACAAAGCGCAAAAAGCCCTAGAAAAAATGCAAAAACGCGAACTAAATAAATAGTTTGTAATTGGTTGGAGGATTAAGAAAAAAATGTCTTTTGCCTTAGAAGTCAAGGAAGAAATTCTTACGCACTCATTTAGTCAAACTCAAAAACGGGCGTTGCTTTCTGGTTTAGTTAAGGCAAATGGTGAACTAGTTTATAACCAAAAGGGGGAATCCTTGCGGTTAACAACAATTTCGAATCGCGTGGCCCGAACTTTAATAATCTTTACCAAAGAGTTTTTTCAGGGATCTTTGGAAATTGCTATTATCCAAAAAAAATCTTTAAAAAAAAATAAAACTTTTCAATTAACGTTAAAGGGAAATTTAGAAGATTTTTTTACGAAGTTAGCTATCAACCCTTTAGAAACTGAGTTAACTCCTTTACCTTGTGAATGAGTAAGCGATGTCAATATTTTGCGAGCTTATGTAGCTGGACTCTTTATTGGAGCTGGTTCAGTTAATTCTCCTGAAACTTCTAATTATCACTTAGAAATTCAGTTTAAAAGTTTAGCAGAAGCGGATCAGTTTAATAAATTAATGGTTACTTACGACTTTGTGTTTAAAATCCTTTCACGGAAAAATGAGCGCTTCATAAGTTACCTTAAAAAGTCAGCCATGGTTTCTGACTTTATTAAATTTCTTGATGCTCCACAAAGTGTTCTTAAATTTGAAAATATTCGCATTTCTCGAGACATGGTTAATAATATTAACCGAATCCAAAACATCGATATTTCCAACCAAACTAGAACGATTGCGGCAAGCGAAGGGCAAATCAAGGCAATTAAACTTTTAAAGTCACAGGATAAATTGGAATCTTTATCAGAAAAAGCACAATCACTAGCTCAATTGCGAGTTAAATACCCTGATGCTTCCTATCAGGAACTTAGCCAAAAGATGCAAAAAAGTGGTTATAATATTACTAAATCTGGTATCAGTAATTTGTTTAGGCAAATTTTAAAATTTGCTAACTATCATTAAAGGAGCATCATAAAAAATTTATGAAACAGGACGAAAAATTAGAAATTATCACCATTTTATCAAGAAATATGAAAGAGCACCGTCAGCAACAACATATCACCCAAGAAGAATTAAGTTTCCGTTCGGGTTTACATCGGAACTATATTTCTGATACAGAACGTGGCACAAGAAATATTTCTTTACAAGCAATTGAAAAAATTGCCCATGGTTTGAATATTGAAATTGAAGATTTATTTAAAAAATAAATCGTTCTTAACTTTAAAACCAATGAAAACCACGGGGAGAGGACACGTGGTTTTCATTTTATTAATAATGTATAATTACATATTATAAGAAATGAAGAAAGGAGCATCATGAAGGATTTTGTAATGACTTTATTAGCTAGTGACAAAACATCAAATGCCACTGGTAATCGCATTATTTTTATTTTTGAAATAATTATGATGGTCGTTTCTGTTGGGATGATTATTATTGGTTTACTACAAAACAAAAAATCACAAACAGGCCTAAGTGCTTTAAACGGCGGAAACGAGGAATTATTTTCCAATTCCAAAGAGCGGGGAGCTGATCGTACCTTCTCAATTTGAATGCTCTCATTAGGAATTGCTTTTTTTGTAGCCACAATCATCATTTGTATTTTGACAAACACTATTTTAAAATAGTGTTTTTTTTAGATTGGAAGAACGGAAGAAATTATGAAAATGGATGTCATCGCGACTTTAAAGCTAAATCATAATCAATTACCATTAACGGAATTGGGGCGCTTAGTGGAAGCGGATGATTTAAATGAACTTAATAAAGAACTAAAACCATTAGTCGATAACCAAACCCTTTGTCTAACGGCTCAAGGTAATGTTTACCTTTTAACTGAGGAAGGTTTTCACTGCGGTTTACTAAAAATGCACCAAAAAGGTTTTGGCTTTGTTAGCGATGTTCGTAATCCTGAACGTGATAGTTATTTTGTGCCCCCAACAGCAATGAACGGAGCTATCAAAGGGGATGAAGTAGTTTATAAAGTTAGCTTTGAAGATGACGGTCGTGATCGTGCTGAAATCATTGAAATCGCTCACCGTGATAAAGAATTTTTAATTGGTGAAATTCGCCGTTCATATGATGGCCGTTTTTTAGATTTTATTCCAACAGATATTTCATTCAATAATTTCCGAATGGTCATTTTGAATAAAAATGATTTGGTGCTAAAGGAACATGATCTTTACAAAGCTAAAATCATCAACATTCAAGACCGCAAAATGTTTATTCGTTTGAAGAAAAATATTGGTAATGCAACTAAAGCGGCAGATCGAATCCTATCAATTGCAGAAGAATTTGATTTGCCGATTGAATTTATGCCTAACACTTTAAGAAATGCCCAAAATGTTAACATCCATCCTCGCGAAGAAAAGGCTGAATTTGAACGTCGTTTAACAACTTCAATCATGGACAAAGGACTTGTGACAATTGATGGTCTTGATTCAAAAGACCTTGATGATGCCATTTATGTGGAACGCTATAAAGATGGCTATAAATTGATTGTGGCGATTGCCGATGTTTCGCATTATGTTTTACCGAAATCTCCTTTAGACCGCGAAGCCTTACGCCGTGGAAATTCAACTTACCTAGCCAACATGGTCATTCCAATGTTACCTAAAATTTTGAGTGATGACCTTTGTTCGTTAAATCCTAATACCGAAAAATTTGCAATGGCTTGCGAAATGATTTTTGATAGCATGGGTGATATGGTCAACAAACGCGTTTTTGAAACCATTATGATTTCGCATGCACGGTTGAACTATGATGAATGCAATAAATACTTCCAAGAACAAAAATGAGACAAGGCTCCCGAAGTAGCCAAAATGCTTGATGTAGCTCACGAACTTTATTTAAAACTTTTAAAACAACGTGAAGCTAAAGGGATGTTAAACTTGGAAATCCGTGAACCTAAAATTGTCATGGATAAAGATTCTAACGTCGTAGCTATTAAAGCCCGTCAATCAGGACCTTCTGAACAATTAATTGAACAGTTCATGGTTAGTGCTAACGAGGCGGTGGCCGAATTAGTTCACGAACAAGAATTACCATTCATCTACCGTGATCATGGGAAACCAAGTGTGGAATCATTGAGTGAATGATATGCAAGTCTTAAAACGTTTGGTATTAATATCAAATTAACTAACAAAGAAATGACTGATCCTCGCAACCTCAACAAAGCTTTACAAATGATTGACCACCAAATTGCTAACCCAATTGAAAAGGAACTTTTGAACCTTTCATTATTACGACATTTAGATAAAGCAGAATATGCTTTGGAAAATATTGGCCATTTTGGTTTAGCTTCAAAATGTTATACACATTTTACTTCGCCAATTCGCCGGTATCCAGATTTAATGGTCCACCGTTTCTTGAGAGAGTATATTTTGAATGGTGACACAAGCGAAGCTTTACAACGTCAGAATACCGATTTTATTAAAAAAGCTTCTTTAATTGTTAATGAGACAGAAATCAACTCTGTGGATTGTGAACGAGAAGTTGTCAAAGTCTGCATGGTCGAATTTATGCAAGATAAAGTTGGCCAAATTTACGATGGGGTTATTGCTGTTGCCTTAAAATTTGGTTTCTTTGTCCAATTGGAAAATATGGTGGAAGGTCTTGTCCATATTTCAACACTCGGTAGTGGGGTTACTTATGATGATAAAACGCAAACTCTAACTAAAGATAATAATACTTTTTACCGAATGGGCCAAGCAGTGAAAATTCGGGTAGAGGCGGTCGATCCACAAAAACGCACGATTGATTTTGTGCTAGTTTAGGAGAAATAAAAATGAGCGGCGAATTAGTAATTGCTCGAAATAAAAAAGCCTTTTTTAATTACGAAATTTTAGAAACTTATGAAGCAGGTCTAGTTCTTAATGGACCAGAAATCAAAGCAATTAGAGCCAAAGAGGTTTCAATTGGCGAAGCTTTCATTTTGATTCGTCACGGTGAAGCCTTTGTTCATAATCTACATATCAAAAACTATGAATATGCCCACCATATTTCGGGTTTAGATGAAGTTCGTCCAAGAAAATTACTACTTCATAAAAACGAAATTAAACGTTTAGAAAAAGATAGCCAACAAGACCAATTGGCCATCATTCCCCTAAGACTTTATCTAAAGAATAATTTAGCCAAACTTGAAATTGGCTTAGGACGGGGAAAGAAACTCTACGATAAACGTGAAACTATCAAAAAAAGAGACCTTGATCGCCGTCAGAAGCATAATAAATATTAGACTTTCCTAGTTAATGGTTTGCTATTGACCCGGTTATTGGCTATGGTTAAGAGCAAAGGATGAATAAAATTATGAGTTGATGAATTTGGATTCTTGTTATCTTAGGCTTTTTAATGGCTGTAGCTATTGCTAGTTACGGTTTCATTGCCTCTTGACGGTGAAGTTATCGTCAACGTAATCATGATTGAAAAACCTATTTCAAAACTTCAAAAATTCGACTAATCCCGGGAGAAAGTAACCAAAAGTTCCAGTCAGGATTAGCAGTAATAGTTGTTGGCGATCAGTGAGAAAACGAAGATTCTTTTCTACCTTTTTTAACTTTTGCGGCCCCCAATTTGGAAGAGGCTTGTCATTGGTGAGAAGAAACTTTGAACCACGATTGAAACGAAAATCATGAAACCCCAATTACAAAATATTTACAAAATACTAACCAAACAGTGAAAAATATTCAATTTTATCTTCTATGTCCACTAAAAAGTGATAAAAATCTTGAGAAAAAGTGACTAAACTACACAAAAAAATTAAATTTGGTTGCTAGCACTTTTGATAAAATGATATATAATGTTTAACGCGGAGGGTGGTTTTTTGTTATTTTTCGGGAATTCGGTTATGCTTGCAACTCAGGAAAATTTTATTGTAGGTTTAAGCCTTTTAATTACCGGTTTAATTCTGGGTATTTTAACTAGTTTTTTAATGTGATTTTTTAAACGTAGGAACCGTAGAAATACTCTGAAACAATATCACCATGAATCAAGTTGGTGAGGGTTTATCAAAAAAAATTTTCCCTTATTTTTGGTTCTCTTTTTTGTTGTCATGGCTATTACTGGTTTAGCGATGATGATTTAATTTAGTTTGAGATTTGATGATAAGACTAATGGTTTTTACTTTCGTCAAATTCTTTTTTGGCAACCTATTTTAAAACCAGTTTACTAATATAAATCACAACCTCCAAGACATTTAGGATAAGGAGATTCTATGAATTTTCATAAAGAGAAAACTGCCAAGAATCCACTTGCTACCAAACACTCGCCTTCTCAGCAAGGAGAAAGTGTTGGTTCAAAGATAATGGCCGTATTTTCTAAATTAAGTAAAGCCTTTTTGTTACCAATTGCCCTATTACCAATTGCCGGAGTCTTTTTAGGAGTGGGAGCAGCCATTACTTCTAATGCTGTTTCTGGTTCTGGAGTTTGGTATTTTGGAAACGTTTTAAACAAAATGGGTGACGTTGCTTTTGGTAACTTACCAATCCTCTTTGCCATTTCAACTGCTTTGGCGTTCACAAAGGATGCTGGAGTAGCTGCAATTACCGCTGTCGTCGGGTTCCTAGTTATGAACGGAATCCAGGCAGCTCTACTTCATAACCAAGCGGTCGGCACTCCAAATTTAGCCGCAGCTTTCGTTAATGGAGAATGAACTTATGCTAACTTATTAGAATCGTCAAGTTTAGATGTTAACGTTTCTTGAAGTTACTATTACTTAGCAGGTTTAACTAAAGGCCAAGTAGTTGATAGAGCGCTAATTGATAGTGCTACTAGAGTAGATTTGAATGGCTTCAAACTTGATGCAGCTGGAAAAAACTTCTTTGAGCTACTTTGAGTTAAGAATATTCCTAACGGGTTGATTACTTCGAACATCGGTGTTTCTTCCTTGAATACAGGAGTTTTAGCCGCTATTTTTGTGGGAGCTATTTCCGCTTGAGCTTATAATAAGTTCCACAAAACTCAATTGCCATCTGCCATTTCTTTCTTTTCAGGAACTAAACTAGTCCCTATTATTACTTTCTTTTTAGTTATTCCTTTATCATTCATTTTCATTTTTGTTTGACCATGAATTGGAATTGGTTTGGCTAAATTCGGGACCCTCTCTGGTACTTTACCAGGTGGTTTAGATTCATTGATTTATGAAATTGTTGAACGTTCATTAGTACCGTTTGGATTGCATCACGTATTTTATGCACCATTATGATGGACTAATGCGGGAGGTTCAATTTCAGAAGTGCTAACTTCTGTTCAAGAAAAATGAGCTGTTAACGACGCCCTAACATTTGGAAATTCGGTCATCGGCGGAAAATGAGATTTAGCTCGCTGAATATCTGAATATATGAAAGCTTTCCCTAATGTTATTGTTACTGGGGAAACAAACATTGACAAATTTAGATCAATTGTTGCGAACATCTCAAAAGTTTCAGACCTTTGAGAAGCTCAAGGTGACCAAACAATGATGTATAAGGTTATTGCGAACCTAAACATTATTAACTTTACAATGTTAGAACATTTAGGAATGAACCTTGGTCGTTTCCAATCAGGAAAATTTGGATTTATGTTGTTAGGCCTACCATTAGCCTCATTAGCAATGTGATTAAATGTTCCTAAACAAAACCGTCGTTCAGTAATGGGTATCTATTTATCAGCTGCCTTCACTTGTTTCTTAACAGGAATTACTGAACCTATTGAATATACTTTCTTATTCTTAGCACCATGATTATTCTACGGTGTACATATGCCATTAGCAGCCATTTCCTTCATGCTAGCCGGATTCTTACAAACGCACGTTTCAATGACGGTTTCTGGTGGATTTATTGACTATATTGTCTTTGGCTTAATTCCATTCTTTGGGTCAAATGCCATGACTTGATTATCAGTCTTTGGGGTTTTATTTATTGCCTTAGGTATGTCGGTACTCTACTTTACAGGATTCTATTTCGCTGTGCGTTATGGAAAAGTCATGGTTCCTGGTCGGGAAGAAGGCAAAACCGATGGTGAAACCAAATTATTCACTAAAGCGGATTATAAAGGTAAGAATCATGGACCTGGTCAAGGTGAATATGTCTTAACTAGTGACCAAGACGGTCAAGCCTATACCTCATCAAAAAACCCAGCTGAAATTGCTAAATACGAAAAAGCAGCTAAAATCATCGATTTCCTTGGTAGTGAAGATAACATTACCAATGTTGATGCTTGTGCGTCGCGTTTACGTGTTGATGTGAAAGACTCATCTAAAGTACAAAAAGATAAAATTATTGCTTTAGGGGGAGCGACTGGGGCGTTAGTAAAAGGCACTAACGTGCAAGTTGTTTATGGTGGTGAACAAGAAGCCATTAAACCGCGTATGATTGAAATTTTAGCCATCCAAAGGTCAGCACCCAAACCTCAAGTTAAGGTTGCAGTTAGAGCTGGAGCCATGGCCGAAGTTGGAATTGGCGCAGAGACTAATTCAGGCGTAGTCGCCATCACTCCAACAGAAAATGTGGCCACCATTGAAGGAATGCCAATGAAAGCAGAAACTTCACCAACAATGGTTGAAAGCGTTGGGGAAAGTTTTTCTCCAACTCATGAACATAAAGTGCCAATTTTAAATCCAGTAGTTATGGTTACAAAAAACATGTTAGCTACTTGTCCAAAATGTAGTCAAGAGTTCAAGGTTGATTTTGCAGAAGCAGTCTCAATCCCGAATCCCCAAAAAGTTACTAAAAAGGTAACTACTACAAAAGTAACAAAAACTGCAAAGTCTAAAACTAAGGCCAAAGCTAAAAATGAAGACCTAAAAGTTTATCAACAAATCGAAAGTCTTCAAACTAAATACGCAGATTTAATTCAAAAAAATGAGATTCAAAATCCTCAATGAGTTGAGAATTTGACAAAAATTAATATTGAAGAAAGAACAACTCTTGATGGATCGGCAACAATCTTAGAACCTCGTCAAGATTTGCAAAAATATGCAACTGCTCTTCGTCACATTGCTAAAGCAAAAAATTTCGAATTAAAAAATAATATTAATCTACGTAATTTAACAAAGGCTGAAGTTATTCGCTATCTTGATACTTTAACTAAAGACTTAAAAAATCTTTAAAATAGGAAAACCAAAATAAAAATCACCATTACGGTGATTTTTATTTTGGTTTTCCACAATCCTAATTGATTTGCTGAGTTTTTATTAGTAGCGAAAGTAAGGAACGGAAGGCCAATGTTAGTAAAATGATATTGTCCACTTTAAGTTGGTTTTTTGGTATAATAATTACATGGGGATGTTCTGGGTTCGACAGGATAGACTCGACTTGAAATGGCAGTGGTTTGGTAGACCATAATACTTCTAGGCTGTAAATAAACGCAGAACAAAAAGAAGAAAAATTCGAAGTGCCAGCATACATGTTCAATAAAGAATTTGCTGGAGTAGCTCTTGCTGCTTAAGTAAAAGCATTTCGCGGAACCTCATTTTCTGGGCTTGATGAGGAACTGTATAACCCTAGTTCAGATCTTAACTAGTTATCATGGTCGCTAGTTAAGAGGCACCACCATGGAAAACAATTAACCCTTTGGTGACTTTAGTCAATTGTTTTATCAGGAAATCACATAAACTGTAGATGTTTCAAGAAGGTTTGTTTTGGACGCGAGTTCAATTCTCGCCATCTCCACCATTTTGCTAACTCACCCTTCAGTATGAAGGGTTTTTCTTTACTCATAATTCAAAGAATTCATTTTTGATAAAATTAAATTAAATAAAAGGAGGAACATGCTCGAAATTCCCGAAATACAACAGCGAATCTTGCATGCATTAGATTCTGGCGATAGTCAAGAAGTAAAAAAAGTGATTAAAAAAGTCCAATTGGCTGATATTGCCGAGGCAATATGCGAATTACCTATCACTAAAATCATTCATTTTTTTAGGCTATTAACGCCTCAATATGGAGCACAAATAATTCCCTACCTCTCGAATGCCTGTCAAAAAAAGGTTATTAGCGGCCTAAATGCCCCTGAATTAAAAACCTTTATTGATAAAATGTATAGCGATGACTTGGTGGATTTATTAGATAAGTTATCACCACGTCTAGCAACGAAAGTTTTGGCGGCAACATCACCAAAAAGGCGAGTCGAATTAAATAACATTCTTCGTCACGAAGAAGAGAGCGCTGGCGGTATGATGTCAGTTAACTTTGTCCAAGCCAAAGAGAAAGATACCGTTAATAAAACAATCAAATATCTTCGCGAAAACCATAAGGATTTTGAATTTGTAAACACTTTATTCATAGTTGACGAATATGGCTTTTATAAAGGCCGTTTAGAATTAAAAACCATCTTTTTTGCCCCCTCAACGGCAAAATTAAGTGAAATTATGGACTCTCGTCAACTAACAGTTCATTCGCGAGCGGATCGTGAGCAAGTAATCAGCATTTTTCAAAAATACGATATTAGTATTTTGCCAGTTCTTGATGACCAAAAGAAAATCGTCGGTTTTATTACTGTTGATGATGTTCTTGATGGAGTTGAAGAAGAAAGCACGGAAGATATTGCCAAACTAGCTGGGATTCGACCAAAAG
The DNA here is from genome assembly GCF_002804205.1 of Entomoplasma freundtii. Classification (GTDB taxonomy): domain Bacteria; phylum Bacillota_I; class Bacilli_A; order Mycoplasmatales; family Mycoplasmataceae; genus Williamsoniiplasma; species Williamsoniiplasma freundtii. The sequence goes on along the minus strand of NZ_CP024962.1, from coordinate 749,990 downwards.
ACGAGGAATTTTTCAATATTAGTGTTTGAAAAATGTTTAAATCACGGATTCTTTGATTAATCTCGATGCTCGTTTTAGGAACAATTAGCCAAATTCTGGTGATTCTTTTTTGAAATGCTTATCATGTTCCAAATGTTAACAATGTTACCGATGGCAAAGCCTTTGCTGCTGTTGTCCTTTTTGCTCCCATGATGCTTATTCTGGCTGGAATTGGTGGTATTTCGGCTACACAAAGTTCCACAGTGATGGTCCGGGCCATTTCAATTAATAAAGTTCACAAAAAAGATGTTTATAAAGTTCTTGGTAAAGAAACCTTGGTTGCCTTATGAACTGGCTTAATTTTGGTGGTGATTAATATTATCCGGTTAATTTTGGTTTACTTAGTTGAGTTTGACGATGTGGAGAGCCTGGCGCTATGAAAAGCAATTGCTGTTTCCTCAATTACTCTATTGCTAGGTTTAGTTATTGGTAACGTTTTAGCCACCTTATTACCGATTTTAGCCAAGGCCATGAAACTTGACCCGACTTTGGCTTGTGGGCCGCTAATTACCACCTTATTAGACATTATTATTGTCAGTTTATTATTTGGTTTTGGTTTAGCTTTCTTCTAGACAAAACTAATTTATATAGAAATAGGAATCGAAAGATATTATGAGATTACGTAATAAACAATGGGTTGAAGTTTTTTTACAAGAAAACGCTAATTGTTTAATTAATTTTGATGAACTTACTAAACCAGAAACAAATAAAGTTGATCGTTTTAACGCGCTTTTCCCCAAAAGACAACCACTTTATTTAGAAATTGGTTCAGGTAAAGGAAATTTTTTGTGACTTCAATCAAAACACAATCAGGCCAATAATTACCTAGGTTTAGAAAAAGAGAAGACCGTTGTTGGAGTGGCTTTGAAAAGAGTTCTTCAAGAAAATGATGGCCTTTGTCCTGATAATCTACGCTTTAGTGAACAATTTGCTGAAAATTTGACAACACTATTCCCTGATGAAAGTATTGAACACCTTTTCCTAAATTTTTCTGACCCTTGACCCAAAGCAAAACATGCAAAAAAAAGGTTAACTTACCGTACTTTTCTTGAACAATATTGAACAATTTTAAAGCCCGGAGGTCTTTTGGAGTTTAAAACGGATAATGACCAATTGTTTGCCTTCACTTTGGCAGAAGTTGAAATCTTTCAAAAATTCAAAATTTTAGCAGTAACGACAGACCTCTACCAAAACCAAGAATTACTAGTAAATAATATTCCGACAGAATACGAAACTAAGTTCCACCAACAAGGAAAAAATATTAATAAAATCGTTTTACAAAAAATCGTTTAATATTTTTATAGGATATTTGACAAAGCGCTAAAAAATCGTTATTATTTTCTCTAGCAACTAGAGGGTTAGAAGTAGATGAGCCGTTTTTTACCAGTCACAAAATTGAAAAACAGTTCATGATTCATTTTTTAATCGACGCGAAAAACTATTTTTATGGTTTTTCGCTTTTTTTTGTGTGTAATCAATTTAGTTGATAGAAAGGAAATTGAAGTGAAAAAATTTTTTTTACCATTAACTGGTCTCACAATTTCATTAGCAGCGGCAACAAGCGTTGTCTCTTGTATCAAAGCTGCTTATAGTCCTGGTGAAATTGGAGAACGCCTTATGCTTATCACTGACACGGCACCGGTCACCGATAAATCCATTAATCAAGCTCTTTACGAGGCAATCGTTGATTATTCAGGAAGAGCGATGGATAAAGAGAAAGAGCAGGGAGGTTTTAACTTTTACAAACGAGGTTTATCTGCCAAAAATAATTTCATCCAACCTTTGAAGAAAGACTATGATAGTTTTGTTTCTGCCTATAAAGTAGGAATTTTAAAAGGGGCCGATATTATGGTCCTTTCTGGTTTCCTCCAAGAGACTTCGGTACCCAAGGCTTCTGAATTAATAGGTAAAGATAAAACTATTATCTTTATTGACTCAATGATGCAAGGACCAAGTAACGTGATTACTATTCCTTTTGCTTCACAATTAGCTGGGTTTGCCGCTGGTTATGATGCTGCGGTTTGGGCCTCGCAAATTGTGCAAAAACCTAATGGTGGTTGAAAATACCAAGGATCGCAATTTAATGATCACCAATTATCATTTGCCACTTATGCTGGAATTGGAAATAAAAACGCTACAAATAACTATATGTGGGGATATTTGGTAGCCATAGATTATTTCAATAAAAACAACAAAATAAATGGCAAGGCAAATCCCGATGGCGACAAACTAGAAATTAAGTTAGCCAATGCTGGAAGAAATAAATCAATTGCAGATGGGTTAAGTAAAGGGATTGAGGATGCCAATCCGATGTATTTCACTGGTTCGTTTGAACTAGGTGGTGGGGGCATTAATGGTTTAAATGAAACCTTATTAATTAACCAGGCCGATGTTATTTTCCCTATTGCTGGTCCGCAAATCTTAAACACCTTAACTTATTCAAATAAACCTTATTTAATTGGAGTTGATACTGATCAAGGTAGCCAATTTCCAGCTTATAAAGAACGTTTTATCACTAGTGCGTTAAAGAATTTAAAGCAATCAACTCAAGATGCCATTGACCGTTCAAAAGGTAATCGTCTCAACCATAATCCTGATGGTTCTCTAAAAGAAAAACCGTGGGTAGCAGGGGTAAGTGGTTCGCAAGAAGATGACCTTACTAATAATTATTGAGATGGTCATGTAGCTCCACCACAAAATGATTGATCGACTGATCTTGATTGGACAGACCCAAAAACCGGTGAGCCAACGAACAAAAATGTTGGCTCAAAAATTGTTAAAACATTATTAGATTACGAAAATGACAAAGGACTTGATGCCTTTGTCAAAGAAATGATTCGTCAATTTAATAAAACTGGGCCTGAAAGCAAAACCTATCTAAATTACGAGTCAGTTTCAGGAATGGCTGATTGAATTATTGCCAATTTGCAACTTCCACTTGACCCGATTAAATAAATTTTATTGTTAATTTTTGGGAGCTTGTTTCTTAAAAGCTGAATCATTACTAATCAAATAGGCCTTAATCTTAAAAAAGAGCAAATAAAAACAATAATTATAAATAAATAATATTAAACAAAATCATCAATAATCATGAAAAGCTTGGTATCAATTGTGAGTCCAAAAATAAAAACTCATTACTTCGGCTAATCAGATTAAGGTGAAAAAAATAAAACAATATAAATAAAGTCAATTATTTAAAATAACTTTATTTTGAAAAATCTTTTTGGTTTTTGGATGCCGAAAAGTAGCTATTTTAAAAATTACGCTATTAAGACTTGGAAGTTTATTGATTAAAATAAAAGTAAGTCAAACAAGGAGGGCGTTGATACATAATTGAATAGCTAGGCTCAGACGAATGCGGATTCCGAGAGCTGAAAGTAAAAAAACAATAATAAGACTGACCAAAAGAAAAAAGAGTCCTGTGGCTCCGGTTCACAAAACGAGTTTTTTATTGGCTTTTTGAAATATTTGAAAATTCATATTAACCTCTATGGTTAATCTTACTAAAAACTAGAAAGGACAAAATGGAAAAACGAGACTACGCTGTGGAAATGGTCAATGTTACTAAAACATTTATTAACGGGACTATCGTAGCCAACAAGAATGTTAACTTAAAGGTTAAAAAAGGCGAAATTCATGCACTCGTTGGTGAAAACGGGGCTGGAAAATCAACCTTAATGAGTATTTTATTCGGACTTTATCAACCAACAAGCGGCGAAATTTGAATTAATGGTAAACCTGTAGTAATTTCTGGACCAGTTAAGGCCACCAAACTAGGAATCGGAATGGTTCACCAACACTTTAAACTAGTGGAAGTAAACACCGTTTGGCAAAATATTGCTTTAGGAAATGAAGAAGTAATCGGAGGGATTTTCTTAGACTCTGTCAAAATTAAACAAGATTTAACAAAAATCATGGAACAATACGAATTGTTTGTGGATCTTGATGCCAAAATTGAAAACATCTCTGTGGGGATGCAACAAAGAGTGGAAATTCTTAAAATTCTTTATCGTCAAGCAAATATCTTAGTTTTTGATGAGCCAACAGCAGTTCTAACCCCAAGTGAAATCAAAAGCTTTTTAAAAATTGTGGAAAACCTTAAAAAAAGTGGGAAAACAATTATTTTTATCTCGCATAAAATGGATGAAATTAAGCAAATTGCTGATCGTGCGACAGTCATCAAACTAGGTGAAAACGTTGGGGATTTCGTTGTTAAAGACCTAAAAGGAGACGAACTTGCCGAAGCAATGGTCGGACGTAAGTTAGCGGAAATTAAAAACAATTATGCTCCCTTTGAACAAAATGAAGTGATTTTAGATATCCTTAATCTTACCGTCCGCAAGATTACCAACCCCAAATTAAATGGTTTAGAAAACTTTAGTTTAAAAGTTCATGCTGGAGAAATTGTAGCAATAGCCGGGGTAGAAGGAAATGGACAACGTGAATTGGTTGAAGCAATTACTGGTTTAGTCAAACCTGTGGCTGGAGGAATTGTTTACAAAGATTTAAACATTGTTGATGTCACGATTAAAGAGCGCTACAAGATGGGAATGAGTCATATTCCAGAAGATCGTCATAAATATGGACTTCTTCTTGATTTACCAATCTCACAAAATATCATCTTACAAAATATTGGTGAAAAACCATTTTCGGAATATGGTTTTATTAATCAAAACCAAGTCAATCTTGTTGCTAGTGAAATTATTAACGATTTTGACATTCGTGGAGCCCGTAATGGAAAAGCGATTGCCCGTGGTTTAAGTGGTGGAAACCAACAAAAAGCGATTGTTGGTCGTGAGTTAAGAAGAAAACATGACTTATTAATTGTTGTCCAACCAACACGTGGTTTAGATATTGGGGCCATCGAATATATTCATAACCAAATTTTAAAAGAAAAAGAAAAAGGAACAGCAGTACTTCTAGTCTCATACGAATTAAATGAAGTAATGGCCTTAGCCGATACAATTGCCGTTCTTAATGAAGGTCATTTGACAGGAATTGTTCCTGGTAAGGGAGCCCAAAAGACGACCCTTGGAAAATTAATGGCTGGACAAATGCTAAAGAATGGAGGTAAAACGAATGCTGCTTCATCAAAGACTCTGAGTCCTGAATAAAAAAAGTCGTGAGTTTATGCAGTCTAGCGAATTGAAGAAAAACGCTAACATTGTTAAGGGATCAATCTTATCAATCCTTTGCGGTTTTATTATTGCCGGAATCGTGATTGCTTGTTTAAATGTTAACCCTTTTGCCTATTTTGGTAAAATGTTTGAACTTGCTTTCAATCCTTTATGAAAAACCCAAACTTTCCAATGAACTGCTATTTATGTAGTAGCTGGTTTATCGGTCGGTGTTGGTTTTGCCGCTGGTTTGTTTAACATTGGTGTGGCTGGACAAATGCTCTCAGGAGCTGCCCTTTCGACCATTGTCGTTAATCTAATGTATCCGACAGATGCTGATTTAGCAAAAATTAGTGGAGCTGTGGTTTTCCTAGTTTTCATTATTTGTGTAGTAATGGCCACTTTAATGGCTGTTATCTCTGGTTGATTGAAAACGCAATTTAATATTCATGAGGTTGTTTCAACCATTATGCTTAACTGAATTGTTTGGTATGCCATCAAATTTGTCTTCCTAAAATGAGGAACCCAATTTGCCCGAAGTGGTGTTTCTACAAACCCCTTCCCAGGAGGCTTACTAGATTGGGGTTCAAGCCAAATTGCCGTTCCATTAATCGTCGCGGCAGTTTGTGTAGTTTTCGTTTGAGCCCTATTACGTAAAACTGTGTTTGGTTTCAAAGTTAAAGCGGTTGGTTATTCACAAACTGTTGCTAAATATGCTGGAGTAAATGTCACTCACAAAGTAATTGCGACTATGGCCATTTCTGGTTTCTTAGCTGGAGTTGCTTCTTTCCTAAACTTGATGACAATTTCTCCTAACATTTTCTTTGGAATTGATAACCTCCCTACCGTTGGTTATGATGCGATTGCGGTAACGCTAGTTGCTTTTAACAATGCTTGAGGAATCGTTATCGTTGGTTTACTTTGAGCAATTGCGCAATCGGCAGGAACTGCAACAGCTGCTTTATATACGTTGCCAAGTCAAATGAGTCTCTTGATTTTTGGATTCATTGTCTACTTTGCTGCCATTTCAATTGTCTTTATCCGTTGACACCCTATCCGTCAAATTCGTCTTTGATGATTCATTCATCATTCACCAACCCATAAAGCTCATATTGATAAATTGCATAATGATTTATTAAATTACCGTTGGTGAAAGCGCGATCCTAAAAGTAATATGGTTTTCGCTGCCAATTACCGTAAATACCAAGCTGATTTGAAAAAGGCCTCAACTGAAAAAGAAAAGGCAGACTTAACCAAAACTTGGGATGAATATCGTAGTGATTTCAAGGAACAAAACGCTCTTAAAGCCGGAAGAATTGAAAATGAAATCAAGAACTATAAAGTGCAAGTTTATGATCAAGAAATGGAAGCCGGAAAACGTGGTTTAAAACTGCGTGCTCGTAATCGTCTTCGTTTAGTTGATCAAAATGGTTTAGAGTTAGTGGCGAATTCGAAATTAAGTTATGTAAAAGCCAAAAACAATTACCAAAAATATAACACTCGTTTCACCCACCATTACCAAACGGAAATTCGTGAAGAAAAGATTGCTTACCGTAAAGACAGAAAAGCTTTACAAGTGTGACGTGAAGGTGAAGTTGGCAAAGTTAAGGGTAACTTTGACTTTGCTAATAATAAAATCACTTTAAAAGGTGAATACCAAAAACGCAAAAATACAATTCATGAGGACAAAAAAAATGCCCGTAGTGAAGAAAGACTAGCTTTACATTTAATTCGTTTTGATGAAACTTTGACACCGGCGGCAAAAAAACTTCAAAACGAAAAAACTAAAGCTAATTATCAAAAGGAAGTGCAAGAACTTCATAAGGCACGTGAATTAGCCAAACAAACTTATCATGACGACTTGAAAAAACTAAAATTAAAACATCAAGAAACTCTTCAAGCTTTGCAAACTAATCCAGCCCCCTTAAAGGAAATTGAAGCTTCTTACAAACTTAAATTAAAGAGTTTAGAACAACAACATAAAAAAAATATGATGGTTATCTATTCGCGAAATGAAGAACGTTGTAACAAAATCGATGTGAAATTGGCAAAACAAAATCTTCAAGAAGGTCAAAAAATTGCTAATGAATGTCTAAAAAAATTGACTTATTTCAAAAATAAACCAAAATCAACTGAGGCGAAAATTAATAAACTAAATGAAGAAATTCGCCTTATTAATGAAACTATTGCTCAAGTTAATAAACACTTTGGGGGAGTCCGTTTCAAAGAATTTGATGACAACCACATTGTTAACCAAAAAACTCGTCTTTTGAAAAAACTACTTCATAAAAGTTATGAACTAAACGTTGAAAAAGATATTGTCATGAATAATGTGTTTGATGCCAAAACTAAAAAAATGAATCATGCAATTGATCATGATTTCCAAAAATACTTACACAAAAATCCTAACTTGGAAGAACGTGGTTGAGCGAAAGTGCGTGTGCGTATGAAATACGATCCAGCTACAGTCAAAAATGACCAAATAGTGACTCGTGAAGTTAACGAAATGATTCAACAACTAGAAAACAAATATACTACTCAGGAGGGAAAATAAGATGGAAGGATTTTTTGCTTATGCTTTTGCTCTTTGTGCCGTCCTCTTGTTCGCCTCACTTTCAGCCTTAGTATCAGAACGAGCTGGGGTAGTTAATATTGGAATCGAAGGTATGATGACCATCGGGGCCTTGATTACTGCTATTTTAGGAACCTATGTTAACAAAAATGCTAATGGTAATTATTCTCAAATCTGAGTAGTTCTGGTAGCGGCTATTTTCTCAGGCTTTTTTGCCTTACTCCATGCCTTACCAGCAATTACCTTGCGTTCAAACCAAATTGTATCGTCAACGGCCTTAAATATTTTAGCAATGGGAATTGCTATGTTTCTTGCCACCTCTGGTTGGTTTGGGCCTAACGCCACTGATATTGATTCGGGTTATGAAACCATTAGTTTTGGAAGAGTTTTCCCAATGTGATTATTAATTGCTATCTTAGCAACCATTGGTATTGCTATCTTCTTTAACTTTACTCGTGGCGGAATGCGCTTCACAATGACCGGAGAAAATCCCAACGCTGTTGATGCTGCTGGAATTTCTGTTGTGAAAATCCGTTATTGAGCAGTTTTCTTCTCAGGTATTTTAGCTGGTCTTGCTGGTGGCGTTATGATTACTACCGTCATTGGTTCTGGGATATTTATTGGGGGAACCTATGGTTTTGGTTTCCTAGCCTTAGCAATTATGATTTTCGGTCAATGACGTGTTCCTTATTTAAGTCTTGGGGTAATTTTATTCGCCTTCCTCTTTGCCCTAGGAAACCGAATTGGTTTCTTAATTGACCCGCAATCAGACTTTGTTAACTGAGCCCAAATATTTAAAGTTTTACCATTTGTTCTAACCTTAGTAGTGATGGTTATCTTTGCCAAGAAATCCAAAGCTCCTGCCGCTGATGGCGTCCCCTTTGATAAAGCGCGACGCTAACGCTGCAAAGCTTAACTTTGAAGCAATGAAAAAATGTTATCTATCTTAATCTTGGATTTTGGTAGCATTCTAACTCATTAAAACAAATTTCATAAGCAGCCTAACCAAGGTTGTTTCGAAAGGAAACCAAAGTGAAAAAAATAATTCTCCCCTTAACTGGACTTACCATAGCTCTTTCAGCTGGGAGTAGTGTAGTCTCTTGTATTCATGCGGCCTATAATCCAGGTTTAATTGGGGAACGCATCGCCCTCATCACGGATGCAGGGCGAGTAACTGACAAATCATTTAACCAATCAATGTATGAAGCTTTAAACGAATATTCTAACCGCAAAGAAAACCCTCAAGAGGGTGGTGGTTTTGATTTCTATAATCGGGGCTTATCGGCTAAACATAACTTTGTTCAACCTTTAAAAACTGATTATGCCGATTTGGTTTCAGCTTATAAAGTGGCAGCTTTGAAAGGCACTGACATGTTGATTTTGTCAGGCTTTCAGCACGCCAACACCGTACCGGTTGCTTCACAACTAGTCGGTCCAAATAAAACAGTCATCTTTGTTGATTCAGACATGAATAACCAATATAACGTAATTAACTTAGTTTACAATTCGCAACTCGCTGGTTTTGCCGCCGCCTATAACACGGCTGTTTGGGCCACTCAAAAAATTGTTGACGGCGAAGGAAATTGACGTTATCAAGGAGCTTTACATGACCCCCATAAAGTTAGTTTTGGACTTTTTGGTGGTATTAGTAGTAAAGCAGCTGTTGACAATTACCTTTGAGGGATGATGGTGGCAATTCAATATTTCAATGAAAACGCCAAAGCTCACCATAACCAATACGATAATGGGCAAACCCCCTTTGTTTATTTTGCTAACCTAGGCAAGGACGGTGATGTCGCCAATATTCCGAATATTGAAGGAAGTAACTCAAATTACTTCTCAGGCTCTTTTGAGCCAGGAGCTGCTACAAAGGCAGGAATTCCTAGTTATTTAGAAGAAAATGGTGCTGACGTTATCTTCCCTGTGGCTGGTCCGCAAACATCAGATGTTTTAAGTGGGACCAAGTCTTATGTAATTGGAGTTGATAGTGACCAAAGTGTTCAATATCCTAGTTATGCGGAACGTTTTGTGACATCGGCTACAAAAAACTTGAAAGTTTCTTTATGAGATGCCTTTGATCACTCTAAAGGAAATCGCTTAAATCTTGATGAAAATGGTAATCTTTTACCAAAACCAAAGTTCGCTACCGATGATAGTGATGGTTATTGGGATGGCACAATTGTGACTCCTAAACCAGCTTGGTCAATTTCAATTGATCAAGAAGCGCAAATAAAAAATAAAGTACCACCTACTGCGAAGTTCCGAGAGTCTTTAGTGGCTTGAGATAAACACATCGATAAATTGAAACCACTCAGTGATATTTTAGTTGAAAGTTATAATAAAACTGGTAGCAAAACTACCGATTATATGAATAAAGAATTAATTGTAAGTGTAGCTAGAGCACTGCTTGCTGCCGCTGAACCGTTGCCGCTTACATTTCCAAGCGATAAATAATAAAAAAGAGACCAATTGGTCTCTTTTTTATTTACATTATTCTGATAACTTTGTTCATTATTGATAGCAAAGTTTTTAATAATTTTCAATTTGGTAAGAATCTTTAACAATAGAGTAATCAATTAAATTTGTTGTGTCCTCTTCTAATTCAATAATTTTCTTACCTGATATTTTTTCCAATCGCTCCCTAACCTCTTTGTTTAATTTCTTTGAAAGCATTTCGTGAGTTTTTTCCAATCGCTCGACATTTTTTAATAAGGAATTTTTCACCCCTTCGATATCCTTCAATTGTTTTTTAAATGATTTCAAAAATTTTGGCATTTCAAAGTCAAGATATTTTTCTAAACCTTCAATTTTGTTTTTATATTCTTCGAGAGCTTTTTGGCTTTCCTCTTGGTTACTAATTTGGTCGATTTTTATTAGTAATTTTTTGTTAAGTTGCTTATAGGAATTTTCAATTTCAATAATTCTTCTAATAGTTTGAGCAACAAAAATAAAACTCAACGGATCAGAAATCCAAATATTAGGATAGTCATCACTTTGTTTAAATGATATGTCGCCATGATACTTCTCTGAAAAACTAGTTGTCACTAAGATCCCATATTTAGTTTTATTATTAGCCACATCGACAGAAAGTTTTGGTAGCCAACTATCACTTCATTTGGCATTTTTAACTTCATAAACGATTTTGCCAATATTTTGTCCATTGAATTTTACTGTTTGCAAATAATCGGCTTTTTGTTGGCCAGTAGTTATTTTCTCGATGGTATCGAGATAACCAAAAGCCTTTCGCAATTCGTTCTCAACTTCTACTTCTCAATTTTCACCACGTGTTTTATTATTAATGATTCTGATTTCTGCATTCTTAACTTTCAAATCAGTTATCTCAGCGAAAAAAGAATTTTTAATTTCTTCTTCTCTTTTACTTATCTCTACTTGAAACTTATCTACTAGACTTTCTTTTTCTTTTGCAAACTTTTCCGCTTCAGTTTTAGCAATTAAAGAGTTTTCCGAGATTATTTTTTTTAACTCAGCGATTTCAGAAAGATAAGTATTCTTAATTTCCGCTTCCTTTTTAGCTATTTCTATTTTCAAAAGTGACGAAAGACTTTCTTTTTCTTTTGCAAACTTTTCCGCTTCAGTTTTAGCAATTAAAGAGTTTTCTGAGATTACTTTTTTTAATTCGGCAATTTCGACAAGATAATAGTTTTTAATTTCTGCCTCTTTTTTAGCTGAAGCCAAGTCATTAGCTTCTTTGATATTTTTATATTTTTCATTTGTGAGTAATAAATCTTCTTTAAGTTTGGCAATTTGTTCCGAACTTTTTTTATCAATTACCTTTTCTTTGACTAGAAATTCTTTTTCCAAATTTTTTTGAAAAAGTTCCATTTCCATTTCTTTTTCTTTTAACCAATTTTGTTTAAGACCCTCAACTTCTTTTAAGGCTTTATTAGTAACAAAATCCTCTAATGTACTTTTATTATGATTATAAAAATCCTCGATGTTAAAGGTTTCTCCACAATGTGGGCATGATAAATTATTGCTATTTTTTAGCATCTTTGTTCCCTTCCTGTCTAGTAAAAAAACAAAACGAAAATTTGTCACAAAACTGTCACAAAAATGATAATGTAATAAGCGTTTTAGTAACAAAAATAAAAACCTGTTTTAGAAATATTCTAGACCATTTTCCAGATATCAATTTTTTATAATTTTTTCTTTTTTTGTTACTTCTCTTGCTAGACAATGATGATTTTATATGAAATATTACTCCCTGTATGATTTTTTTGTTTAAATGAGAAAAAAAGGAACAAATATTTCGTTAACTAACTATTAATTATTTTTTTCTCAAAGCACTAATTAAACAATTATTAATTACTACCTCGTTTTTTTGCGCTATGATTACAAAGATATTTATGGAAATTTTAGAAATTATTGAAAAAAGTTGAAATGCAGATTTTGAACTCAAACTTGGATTTTGAGATAATCGTTTAGTTTATATTGGTTTTTTGAATGATCCTTGACCACTGGCCTTACAAAAATTAATCTTTGTTAAGAAAAAGCAAAATTTTTCGCAAACTCAATTAGATTGTTTATCTAAACTTGACGCTTTCATTAATCATGAAAACTATGATTTTGCGCCTGATTTCTATTTCCATCAAGGTACATCATTTGAGAAACTTGTTTGAAGTGAACTTTTAAAATTAGTTTATGGTGAAACAATTACCTATTCTGACTTAGCAAATAAAATTGGTCATCCCAAGGCGGTACGGTCGGTTGCGAGCGCAGTGGCCAAAAATCCGTTTCTCTTACTAGTTCCATGTCATCGGGTAATTAGTAAAAATGGTGCTAGTCATTATCGAAGCGGTTCTCTAAAAAAACAATTTTTACTAAATAATGGTTATTAAATTTGACGGAGGAAAAAATGAAGATTTTAGCTATTGAATCTAGTTGTGATGAATTATCCTTTGGTTTAGTAGAAGATGGCATAATTCTAGCGAATGTCATCTCTTCACAAATTAAAAACCATGAAGTCCATGGAGGAGTTATTCCAGAATTGGCGGCACGACTTCACTTAGAAAATATGCCGTATGTATTTGAAGAATTAAATCGTCAAACCCATCTTGATTGGAAAAAAGTTGATTATATTGCGTATACGGCAAATCCTGGATTATTAGGTTCGTTAATGATTGGCAAGATTATTGCAGAAACATTGGCCCTCTATTTAGGTAAGCCACTAATGCCTTTAAACCATTTAGAAGGACATATTTATGGAGCCACAATTGACCAGAATTTTGCTTATCCGCTTTTAGCCCTAGTAGTTAGTGGCGGTCATACCCAAATTGAATTGGTAAAGGATGTCCATGACTTCAAAATTATTGGTGCTACATTGGATGATGCAATCGGCGAGTGCTATGACAAAGTAGCACGAATTATTGGCTTCCCTTATCCAGGAGGGCCAGAAATTGATCGGTTAGCGCAAAAAGGCAATCCGAATCGCTATTCTTTACCTTTAGCAAAAAATGACCAAAGTTATGACTTTTCTTATTCGGGTTTAAAAACGGCAGCCATTAACCTTTACCGCCGTGAGCAATCAAAACCAGACTTTTCGATGGTTGATTTTTGTGCCAGCTTCCAAAAGGCTGCCACAGAAGTCCTTGTTAAAAAATTAGAAACAGCAATTATCAAATATCAACCTAAGACCTTAATTATTGCTGGTGGTGCGAGCGCTAATAGCAAACTTCGTCAAGATATTGTCCACTTAGGTGAAAAATATCAATTGGCCTACACTTTGGTTCCCAGTTTGCAATATTGTACCGATAATGGGGCGATGATGGCGAAATTAGCTTGAGAAAAATTACAAGCTAAAAAATAATTGACTTGTTCCTTAGTCTTAGTATTTAATATTAGAAATTAAAGACAAGTCCAATGGTTTACTCGGTCTAGTAAAATAGAACTAACCATTAGTAATTAAAATCCAAAATGATTATAGAAATTGGAGGTTTCATGGCTTCATTTTTAGGAAAACTAGCAACTATTGACGAAAATAACCTGACGAGTCGCGAAAAAGAAATTGTTAAATATATCAAAAATAACATCCAAAATATTGTAGCAACCAATATGAAAATTGCTCATTTAGCACAGGAGGTTGGAACAGGTTTTTCTGCAATCTATGCCTTACTCAAGAAAATGGGAATTAATGGCTATCCAGACTTTATGATTTCGTTACGTAATGATGCACATAATGTGCAATTAGATATTGCAAACGATGATGAAAAAATCACTTCAAGTTATACAAACTTAATTATGCAAAATTATGCTTTGTTGGATAAGCGTTCTCTTTTTGAGACTTTAAAATTAATTCGGGGTGCAGAAAGAATCTTCGTTTGTTATTGAGAAGGGGTTTTAAAGGGTCCAGCTTTAGAGTTGGATAATTTTTTCTACGCCAATAGTTTTCATGTTAGTTTATTAGACTCTGATTGAGATACTATTAACCAACGAATCGAAAAAATGCACAAAGATGATTTATTTATTTTTTATACTAAATATGGAACTTCAACGCATCTAGAAAAAGTTATTCAAAAAATTAAAAATCGTGGTGGCAAAGTGGTTCTAGTATCAGGAAAGGTACCAACCGTTATGAATGCTCGCAATGTTAATTCGTATCATACCTTGATGATTGAAACGGATACCTTCGATTCACACTTTCCAAACCACATTTCCAAGTCAGTACCTTTTTACTATTTTAATGACTTGCTTGCCTACCATTATAAAAATTGAAAGAAAAAATAAGGGGGGTTATGAAATCACGAATTGCTAAGAGTTTCCAAAAGACCATCTTCCGTCGTGTCAATAAATTTTTGATTTACTTCTATGACGCTTTGCAAGATATTTTTACAGTTAGTGGAAAAAAACAAGGTTCAATCTATCTTTATCCTGAACTAAAAAAGATGAATAAGTTGATGCGTAATTTTTATAAACATCCTGAAATGCAAATTACTGCCACGGATAATTTAATTCCATTTAAATTTAATACTGACGACGGAGTTACTTTAGATGGCATCCAATATTTGGCGAACCCCAAAAGTGATAAATGATTAATTAGTTGTCATTGGTTTGCTGGCGATAAATATTGAGCTCTTTATTGAGCCAAACCGTTTATTGAACTTGGTTATAATATTTTAGTTTTCGATTTTCGTAACCATGGCCTAAGCCAAAAAAACCAACCGGTCACAATGGGTTATTTGGAAACTAAGGATTTGATGGGGGCCATTAAATGATTACAAGAAAATCATGAATATGAGCACCTTGGTCTTCTAGGGTGCAGTATGGGGGCGTATACTTGCAATTTTGTTGCAGCTAAGTATCCAGAATATTTAGCCAAAGCTAAATTACGTTTCGTGATTAGTGATGTTACTTATGGTTCAATCAAATCATTATTATTGCATATTCGTAACGTCCGTTTGAACAAGCTCTTAGGAAAAAAAGCTGTGGCCAAAAAAATTAACTCAATTCTTAATGAGCAAAATGAAGCGACTGGCTATAATTGATACGATATTGATATTTTTAAAATTTATGAACAAGATGGATCAAAACCATTGGCCCCAACATTTTATTCCCACGGGCTAAATGACAAATTGACTCCTCCTACTGATACGTTGCGTTTATATAGTTGACGTCAACAATTCAATTTGGGTGATGAAGTTATCATCTACAATTTTTCCCCACATGCCCTAAGCTTAAAAGATCACTTCTGTCGTCAAGTTTATCACTGGTTAATGTTTGAAAATAAAGTCATGGGGAATGATGCATTAACTAACCAAGCGCTTGCGAAATTTCAAATTACTGAAGAACGTTTGATGAACAATAAAGAAGAAAATTATGAAGTCTACACCTACTATTTGAACCCACAACCAAAGGTGGAAAAACTGGCGTTAGATGTTAAAATTAAAACGAAATAAAAATGGAATTAATAAGGAGTAAAATGACTGATTTAGCGGCAATTTTCCAAAATTACACCAAACTTGGAAACCAAAATATTAATTTAATTGGTCGCGTTCGAACGAATCGCAAAGGAAAAAAAGTTTCCTTTATGGTGGTAAATGATGGGACCATTTTCCAAGACTTACAAGTGGTTTATAAGGATGAGTTAAGTAATTACGAAAACATTACCAAAGCACGACCAGCCTCAATTGTTGAAATTAGTGGAACTTTAGTCTTAACACCTAACAAACCACAACCTTTTGAAATCCAAGCAACCCAAATGGAAATTTTAGACCAAGCTATCGAAGAATATCCCTTACAAAATAAAGAACATACTCCTGAATTCTTACGTGAGTTAGCACATTTAAGAGTAAGAACAAAAACTTTCAATGCTATTTATCGAGTGCGTTCGGCAGCTAGTTTTGCCTTTCATCGGTTCTTTAACGAACAAGGCTTTGTTTATGTTCAAACACCTATTTTAACAAGCAATGATGCTGAAGGTGCTGGCGAAACTTTTGTGGTTACTACGCGTAATGATGATAAATATGACCAAGATTTTTTTGGCAAGAAAGCAGTCTTAACTGTTTCTGGTCAATTGCATGCCGAAGCTTATGCTCAAGCCTTTCGGAAAGTTTATACTTTTGGACCAACTTTCCGCGCTGAAGAATCTTATACTGCTAAACATGCCGCTGAATTTTGAATGATTGAACCAGAAGTTGCTTTTGCCGATCTACAAGATAACATTGATTTAATTGAAGCTATGTTGAAAAGTGTTACCAAGGAAGTTTGGGATGTTTGTCATACCGAATTAAACTTTTTAGCACAACATTTTGATATTGACTTAGCTAGTCGTCTCCAAAGTTTAACTACTAAAAACTTTGCTTTATTACCTTATCGTGATGCAATTGAACGTTTGAAAGAAGCGATTGCTGATGGTCATCATTTTGATGACGAAAATATCTTCTTCGGTATGGATTTGGCGACAGAACATGAACGTTTTATTTGTGAAGTGCTTTACAACGCCCCAACATTTATCGTCGATTACCCAAAAACAATTAAGTCTTTCTATATGAAAGAAAACCCGGATTTGGAAACCGTGGCGGGTGTTGACCTTTTAGTACCAGGTATTGGTGAATTGGTTGGTGGAAGTGAACGTGAAGGCGATTATGACAAATTAGTACAACGTTGTTTGGAACAAGGAATTGATCCTAAAGGTTTAGATTGATATTTAGGCCTTCGTCGTTTTGGTTATTATAAATCGGCTGGTTTTGGGCTTGGTTTTGAACGATACCTAATGTATCTAACTGGAGTAACTAATATTCGTGATGTTTTGCTTTACCCACGTACTCCAAAGAACCTTCTTTTTTAGAACTTTTGCCAAATTCAGGATTTTGTTGGTAATTTTCAACATATAGTAAAATAGTAATTAGAAAAGTAGGAGGCTGAATGTTAGTTTCTTTTATCATTTCCTCTCAAGCAAAAGAAGAAAAACTTCTTAAAACCTTAGATTCAATTAAGGCACAAACTAATTCTAATTTTGAAATAATCCTCGTTGACGACGAACCAATAGCAGGAAGCAATAGTCTTGATTTTTTACATCAAGAATTTTTTGCTAACCCTAAGATTACTTTGGTGGTGAATAATCGTCCTCAAGGCCCATCCACAAATTGAAATACGGGCTTGGAACTAGCTCGTGGTGCCTATACTTGTTTTTTGAAAGAAGGCGATATTGTCGCCCCTCATTTTGTAGAAAAAATTGCAAAACTGGTCAAAGAAACTAACCAACCGTTGGACATTATTCAGTTTGCACAAAAACATGTTGGTTTTATCGAGCAAGACACTGATAATGATGAAGGTTTATTAATTTCAAACAAAATTTATGACTTAACAACTGACCACACTCCATTTGCTTACTTGAACCAAAACCTTTATGGCAAGTTGTTTGCTACTAACATTATCAAAAACTACCGAATTCGTTTCCGTGATAGTAATCGTTTTGATGCCTTATTTGTTTATCGAGTACTTGGTCATGCCAAAACTTTTTATAAACTTCCGGATGTTTTGATAACGCATTTAAAAACACCTTTACGTTATTCGGTCTTTGATTTAGTCAACCAATGACCCCACATCCTTAATTACTATAGAAAAATTGGGACTTATAAAGAACTTCGCGACGAATTAAATTACGCTTATATCTATCAATTGGCTTATAGTTTTCTAAGTCTGACTCGTCAATTGGAGAATAAACAACTCTATAAAAAGGCGCTAAGGTTTTCATATGATCGAATGAGTGGTAAACTTGGAAATAACTTTCAAAAAAATAAAGTTTATCAAAAGCACCAAAATGAGAAGTTCAGTGCTTGAATCAAAGAATATGGCGACCAAGTTAGCTTAGAATTACGTCGTCTAAAATAGGAGGCTGAGGGTAAATGGTTAACGATAATCAAAACGGCAGCGGAATTACAGACTTGCCAAATGTTAATCATTCGCAGCAACCCCATTCCCAACCACGAGAATATGAATTAGCGTCCTTAGGGCGCATTTTCCTTGCGAGAATTATTGACTTAATTTTAATTGCTATTCCAGGATTTGCAATTCGTTTTTTAGTAGCTATCAAACCTGACCAATGGCATCTTCTCTATCTCAATTTGGGTTTGACTATTAGTTTAACTCTCCTCTATTTTGTCATCTTGCCTTTTTTTCAAAAGGGTCAAACCTTAGGAAAATTAATTTGCGGCATTCGCTTAAAGGCCAAAGGAAAAAAGCAACCTTCATTATGACACTTATTTCTAAGAGAAGTCTATTTTCTCTTTATTCCGTGACTAGTGGCTGTGGGCACTCAAATTGGCGCAATTTTAATCATGAAGAGTGCTACCCCTTTGCCGTCAGAAGGGATTCCTCGTGAAGTAAAAATGGCTTTATTATTAACGCAAATAGGTTATCTCTTCTATTTGGCTTGATTTTTATATTTAGTCTTTTCGATTAAAGTCCAAGATGACCACCAGGCAATTGTGGACTTAAAAAACCACCTTTATGTTGTTAATAAAGATCCCAAAGTGGAAAAACCGACAACAAAAACTACTAAGGAACCGAAGTGGATTCCTAATTTAGCTTCGCAACCCGGATTACTTAAACGCGAAGAAAAAGAATGGTTAGTGCCCGATGAATTTGGCTTTGAAGTTACTTTAGAACCTGAAACAAAATTTAGAAAGGATAAAGATAATGCACGAAATGACTAAACTATTGGAGAACTTGAATAAGCAACAGCGTCAAGCAGTTGAAATTGTTGATAGTCCTCTACGAATTGTTGCGGGAGCCGGATCTGGGAAAACACGGGTGATTACTACTAAGATTGCTTATTTAATTGACCATGTCGGAATAAAATCGACAAAAATTTTAGCGTTAACCTTTACGAACAAAGCGGCTCGCGAAATGAAAGATCGAGTACAAAAAATTCTTCAAAATGAGGCTTTGAATCCGTTTATATCGACATTCCACTCTTTTTGTGCTCGCGTTTTAAGAGAAGAAGCACCGATTCTAAATTTGCCAAAACATTTTAATATTTTGGATACAGCTGACCAACGCACTATTTTACGGCAACTAATTAAAGCTCATGACTTATCACCAGAAATTAATGTTGTAAAATTCGAAAAAAAAGCTCTCGGACAAATTAGTGATTGAAAAAATGGTTTGTTATCACCTGATGACGTTTTGGAAACAAGTGCTAACCCTGATGATCGCGAGGTGGCGAAACTTTATAAGCTTTATGATGAGCGCTTGCGTAGTGAAAAAGCTTTAGACTTTGATGATTTACAAGTTTATACCTACCATCTATTTAGTAATTATCCTGAAGTACTTGAAAAATGACGAAAGCGCTTTGACTACGTCATGGTTGATGAATTCCAAGATACTAATGATTTGCAATTTGAGTTGATTAGGTTTTTAACTAAAGGCCGTAATGATTTAACAGTTGTTGGAGACCCCGACCAAACAATTTATTCTTGACGAGGGGCACGCGTAGAAATTATTACTAATTTTCAAAAATACTATCCTAATGCTAAAACGATTGTTTTAAATGAAAACTATCGTTCAACTCAACAAATTCTGGATTTGGCTAATGACTTTATTGAACAAAACCATCATCGTGAAAAGAAACTTATTTTTACCCAAAACCTTGGTGGAAAACGTCCTGAGGTAAAAGAAGCGGCTTCGCGCTATGCCGAAGCTCGTTATATCACAAGTATGATTGAAAAAATGGTCAAAAATGATGGTTACCAATATAACGATTTTTTCATTCTTTATCGTGCTAATTATTGGTCACAAGAGTTTGAAAAAGTCCTAACTAATGCAAAAATCCCTTACCAATTAGTAGGGGCCATTAAGTTTCGTGAACGAAAAGTAATTAAAGATGCTATGGCTTTTTTGAAAGTTATTTTATTACAAGATAATCTTTCAATGGAACGTTTATTGCATTTAACACCGAAAGTTGGTGAAGTAACGCAACAAAAATTAACGTTACTTGCGCAAGAAAAAGGCCTTAACCTTTATGAAGTAGTTACGAGTCCTGAAAATGAAGCCTTGGCAGTTACTAAGCATCTTGAAACGTTAAGAAATGCCTTAATTCAAGGGGAACAATTAGCTAATAATCAGGCTCCCGTTACCCAAATACTAGAAACTTTATTGGATTTATCGGGTTATTGGGAACAAGTAAAAATTTTGGATAATGACGAAAAAGATAACCAAAATCATTTAAAAGCTCTCTTAGACCAAGTCCAACGCTTTGATGATGAATTTGATCCGGAACGTTATGGGGAATCCAATCCTCTCTTAGCCTTTCTTCAAGAAGAAGCTTTGACTAGTGGTGATGATAATCAGCAAGAACCCAATAAAGTCACTTTACTAACTATCCATTCGGCCAAAGGTTTAGAAAATAAAGTCGTTTTTATTGCCGGAGTAAATCAAGATGTCTTTCCTTCACGCTTTTCCATGATGCGAACCGATAGCTTGGAAGAAGAAAGAAGAGCTTTATATGTGGCGATGACAAGAGCCAAAGAACGTCTCATTTTGAGTTATGTTCAAGGGGAATATTCTCGTTTAAGTAATGGTCTTCTCCAAGCCTCGCGTTTTATTCGAGAACTTAACCAAGATTTGATTGATATTGAACGCAATATTTTCGTTCATAATGACGGAGTTATCACTTCGCAACCAGCTTCAACTAAAACGATGGCGGCTAGCGAATTCCAAAAAGGTGATCTTGTCAATCACATTCTTTTTGGTGATGGGATTGTTATCAAAGTTTATGAAACAGAGTATCAAATTGCCTTTAATAACCCGAAATTTGGTGTGCAAATTTTAGTCAAAGGTAATCCTGTTTTAAGAAAAAAAATTTAATCATTTTGATAAATGGGTTAAAATCATATGGTAATCAAAAAATTTATTGAATAAATTAGGAGGAAATTGATGAAAACATTTAGTGCTATCGTTACTGATAAAGTCGGATTACATGCACGTCCCGCTTCAATTCTGGCAAAAGAAGCATCAAAATATAATTCAGATATCAAAATTTTATCTGGTGGTAAAACTGGTAATTTGAAATCAATCATGAATGTAATGGCTATGGCAATTAAAAATGGTGCTGAAATCACCATCGAAGCTAGCGGAAGCGATGAAAACGAAGCAATTGATGGAATCAAAAATGCTTTAATCACTAATTCAGTTATTTCTGAATAATAAAAAACAGCCTTCAAGGTTGTTTTTTTATGGAATTATTGAAGCCTTTCCTAGCCCTTTCTTGTAAAAAGGGGCTAAAAATGTTATTAATTATTGATAGTAACAAAGAACATAAAGGAATCAAATGGCTTTAAAAAAAATTAAAAACCAAACCGGAAATAAACCGTCTTTACTGACGCCAAATAACGATTTTCCTTTTTCGTTCGGTCTTTATAAGTTCCGATTTGATGGTTGACTATTTGTCGGTCTTAACCTTTTAGTGCCACTAATTGCTTTATTTACAATTCGTTTTACTTTAGGTTTTGATAAAACTGGTCAATTAATTTACATTGGTTTAAACTTGTTTTGCTTTGTTTTAAGTATGGTTTACTTCCTCTATAAAGATTCAAAGCTTTTTATGAAATCAGGCTTGTTTATTTTTTATGCTCTCCAAATTATGAATCCGTTAATCATGCTTACTATCGGAGGTTTGGGTTTATCCCTGATTAAAAATGACAGTCCCTGACGAGATGTTTGAACAATGGGTGTCCAAGTTGCTACTGAAATAGTGATTATTATTTGGGCCTTTCGTTCTACTTTAGATTTAAAAGAACGTGTTAAAAATACTTTTAAAAATGACTTAAAAAAATTGTTAGCCATAGTAGCCATTGGTACCATAGTAATCTTTGGGGCCAGTTTTCTTTATGGTTTAGCCACTAAAGGAACGGTTCTTGGTGGTGATTCAGACAATCAAAATTCTTTAATTGGAAAACTAAGAGAACCAGGATTGGGTATCGGGGTAAAAATTACTACCCTCTTACTCTTGGCCATTTTTACAATTGGAGTGGCGCCATTGGCTGAAGAATTGGCGATTCGTCATGCTTGATACATTGGTTGTGGTAATCGGACAATTGCTTGACTAACATCCGCATTATTTTTTGCCTTAATTCATGTTTCGTCAGGCGATGTCGAACATCTTTTGAACTATTTTATTGCCGGTTTTATTTTATCGACAATTTTTAACTTGAGTAAAGGTAATGTTACTCATAGTTGATTAACACACTTAAGTTATAATGCAATCGGCTATATAGCGGTTGTAGCTAGTTTATAGAAGGTACTATTATGGCCAAATTTACGATCCAAAAAAATGACGATCAACAAACGATTTTTAAATTCATCAAAAAATCATTTTCCACCACTCCTTTATCAGTCATCTACAAATGATTCCGTAAAGGAGAAATCAAAATTAACGGAGTAAGAATTAAAGATAAAACTCACATGCTTCATGAAGGGGATAATGTTGAAGTATATGATTTTAACAAACCAGTAATAAGGGACCAATTTAAGCACGTTGCTAATCCAGATTTAACCATTATCTACGAAGATGAAAATATTTTAATTATTAATAAAGAAGCCAATCTAGAAGTTCACTCACCTATTAATACTAGTCTTGATGATTTAGTAAAGTCGTACTTGGTTAATTCTCAACAATATCATCCTGAACAAGAAAATTCTTTTGTGGTCTCACATATTCATCGTCTCGATAAATTAACAAGTGGTTTAATTATCTATGCTAAAAATAAGCAAACTTTGAATATCTTATTAAAAGGTCACGATTTGATTGAAAAATATTATCTTGTTGCTGTGTCTGGTTACAAAAAAAAGAGCGATTTTGTGGCTGATGGGTGATTAAAATATGACCCTAACCAACAACTCTCACTTTATTCTCCTAAAGAACGTCCTGGTTATAAAAAAGCCATCACTGCTTTTCGTTATCTTAAAAATACTAAGTCAGGTTCTTTATTGGAAGCGCGTTTATTTACGGGCAGAAAGCACCAAATTCGGGCTACTTTGAGTTATTATGATTCACCAATATTGAACGATTTTCGTTACCAAGGTCCGAAAGTAAATTCTGAAAGAATGATTTACCTTATGGCTTCAAAGATTATTTTTCAAACTTTGCCGGAACCTTTGGGTTATTTATCAGGTAAGAGTTTTGAAATCCCTTGACCTCACGACCTTGATTAAAGCAAATCATTTAAAATAACTATTAGAGGAGGTGATTCCATGAAACGCGGAGCCCGCCAAAGTGTTTTAAGTGCTTTAGTTGGAGTTTGCACCTCAATTATGGCTTCTTTAATTCAATTTTTAATGATTTATTGAATTTTGAAAGCCTATGGATCAGCCTTTACTGGATTCACCCGAATCACCATTGCTTTAACTATAGTCGGTGGATCAGCCGAAGGAGCTTTAGGTTTAACAACGGTAGTGATGCTTGTGAAACCGATGGCGCAAGAAGACTGACTTCAAGCCAACGAAATCATTTCAACGGCCACTAAAAAATACCACAAGAATGTCTTAACTGCTTCGGTATTAATTTGTTTAATTGCTATTCTCTATCCACTCCAAATTGCTTTATTTCCGAAAATTTTAGACTCTAGTCGAAGTATCGTTTGGGGAATTGAGATTTCGGATTCGCGCGTTCCTGGCGGGCAAATTTTAATTAGTGTTTGAGAATTGGGTGGCATTGTGATTATTTTTGGTCTCATGCGCCTTATAGCTTCCAAATATTTTGGTATCTACGAAAATATTATTATTGCTGACCAAAAGAACGGTGTGCGGAAGGTCATTATCCTTTTTGTTGATACCGTTGTTTATGGCTGTTTTTTACTCTTGCTAAACCGGGCCATTGATGGTCAGCATTTTTTGCATCCCATTATTCCGCTAACTATTTTTCTAGCTTATGCGCCGTTGCGGGGCTTTTTAATGTTTCTTTATGTGAAACGGTATTATCCATGGATTAAATTCTATGCCGACTTCACTAGTTATCCGCTTTTGCGAACCACCTCTAAAGTTTGACGAGCTGGTTTAGGACAAAGTTTGTTAATTAATGCTGATTTAATCATTTTGTTCTTAGTTTTGTTAACTCCTGGTTTAACAGTGACCTCAATGCTTTCTCTTTACATGCTTGTCGGTGTCAATTTGCGCCTCATTTTGACTTCGATGATTACTTCCTTCCGGGAGTATTTTATTGTTTTAGTTAATAAAGATGGTCGCTTGCAATGAGACACTTATTCGAAATATGAACTTTATACCTTCATCGTGGCTGCCTTTGCCTTTATCTTTATGAGTTTAATCGCTCCTTATATCGTGACTGGGCTTTATGGAGACCTAATCTATAGCGATTTATTACTCGACACAGGAAGTTCACCTTTTTTAAAAAGTGCCCAATGAAAAGTTTTCGATTTTATTTTTACCAGTCCAGTTTTTTCCATTATTTATGCTACTTCGGTTAGCTTTATTTTATTATTTCAAGGACAAACAATTTTAATCCAAGCCAAAGGACGTTTTGGCGAAGTAGCTAAGGGAGTTAATATCATTGCCTTAGTTTACTTCCTTACGGAAATAGTTATTTGTTTAACGGTCAACTTAGTGATGCAATTAGAAAATATTGATGAAGACTTCTTAAAAGATACTATTTTAAGTTTTTATATCATCAAAATTTTATTTATGACAATGACTTATGTTTATTTATGGCAATATACTTGAAAATATGTGACCTACAATTCCACATCAAAATACATTTTTTCGAACCTTTGTTCGTTATTAATGCCAATTACTGCCGCTATACTTATTAACCTTTTCTTTGTGTCCAAGAAGTTTCCTTTAACAATTGATCCTAGTACTGGACCGCCAATAGTCTCCATTGGGTTAATTTTAGGAATTCTGTTAATTGTTGTTGTTTTAGGAGCGGCTTCTTGTTTAGCATTACCACTTTTCTTACGTCCTTCGGTAGGCGTCTCAATGGTTTTATCATTACCGGTCATTAAACAAATCGTGGCTTTACGTCGCGAAAAATCTCGAAAAGAACGGTTTGCTGAACAAAATATTAATCTTGAGGCTTTTGAAGGCCAACAACGAGAAAATTTAGCTAAAGTTTTATATAACATTGATCAACGGTCGGCCACGGAAATCATTAGTGAGAAAGACTTTTTAAAACGTTACCAAAACAACGAAAAACCAAAAATATACCAAATTAAAGGTAGTGTTAAACGCTTAATAAATTCTTCTTCTAAAACAAAGAAGAAAGAAGAACAAGACCCAGAATAGTGATAAAGAAAGAGGAGCTAAAATGGTTGATAACCTAGCCAAAATTCATGAGGAGATTCTTCGTCTCCGTGTTACTTTAAATGACTGATCACATCAATATTATGTTTTAGATGCCCCGACAGTCGACGATGCTGAGTATGACGCTAAAATGAAGGAGCTTATTCGTCTTGAAAAAGCTTACCCCGAGTTTGCTGATGCCAATTCCCCCAGTCAAAAAGTTGGAGGATCAGTTAGCGAACATTTTCAAAAACACATTCACTCATCACCAATGCTTTCTTTAGGAGACATTTTTAATTGAGAAGAATTTTTGGACTTTAATAAACAAGTGACTAAGATAACGGGGACCTCGGAAAATGCTTATTATGGCGAACTTAAAATCGATGGTCTTTCAATTTCGCTAACTTATAAAAACGGTCAATTAGTTACTGCGACAACACGTGGCGATGGACTTGTTGGGGAAGATGTCACAACAAATGTAAGGACCATCAAAACAATTCCTTTGCAATTAAAGGAACCGGTTGATGTTGAAACACGTGGCGAGATTTATTTACCAATTGCGGAATTTGAACATTTAAATGAAGAACGTCTAATCAAAGGGGAAACGCTTTTTGCTAATCCGCGGAATGCAGCAGCAGGAACCTTGCGCCAGTTAGATTCTAAAATTGTTGCCGGACGCCATTTAAATTCTTTTCTTTATTATTATATTCAACCGCCAAGACCAAAAATCAATACACAAGAAAAGGCTATTCGTTATTTAAATAACCTTGGTTTTCGGACAAACCCTGAAAACCGTCTTTGTCGGAATTTAGATGATGTAAAAGCCTTCATTGAAGATTTTGAAACTCGTCGTCATAATTTGGATTACCAAATTGATGGCTTGGTTTTTAAACTAAATGATTTCCAATATTACGAAAAACTTGGCGCTACCGCTAAAACACCAAGATGGGCAATTGCTTATAAATTTCCTGCCGAAGTCAAAGAAACGATTTTACGCCGTATCTTTCCGAGTGTTGGTCGAACCGGCAAAATCACTTATAACGCCGACTTAGAACCGATTATTCTTTCTGGAACTAAGGTATCAGCTGCTAGCTTGAATAATGCCTTATGAATTAAAGCTAAAGCCCTCAAGGAAGGTTGCAAAGTAAAGGTGAAAAAAGCAGGCGAAATCATTCCTAGTGTAGTGAGTTTAGTGAAGACCCCAAACTACGACAAACTACCTATTTGGCAACCAGCGACTCATTGCCCAATTTGTAAGAATAAATTGGAACAAAGCCTTGGTGAAGTTGACCAATTTTGTGTTAACTTCTCTTGCCCAGCAAAGATTTTGCGTTCAATGGAACATTTTGCTTCGCGAGGGGCTCTTGATATAGTTGGTTTAGGACCATCTATTTTGACACGTTTTTATGAAGCAAAATTAATTAAAACAATTGATGATATTTACCGATTACCAGAACACGAAACTGAAATTGTGAATTTTGAAAACTTTGGTAAAAAAAGTTATGATAATCTAGTTAAAGCAGTCAAGGCTTCGAAACATCGTTCATTGGAAAAAGTTATTTTCGGTCTTGGAATTCGCCATGTTGGTGCTAAAACTGCTAAGTTATTAGCGCAAAAATTTAAAACAATTGATGCCCTTGCTTTTGCGACCCTAGACGAGTTAGCGGCAGTCGACTTAATTGGTGCCATTAGTGCGCAATCAATTGTTGATTGATTTGCTGTCAAAACTAACCAAAAGTTAATCCAAGAACTAAAAAACTTTGGTGTAAACTTTACTTACCATGGTCCTAAAATTGGGGCCAACACTCCTTTGCGAGGGTTAAGTTTTGTCATCACTGGGACTTTATCTCAACCCCGCGAAACTATCAAAGAACTTTTAGAATCTGAAGGAGGCGCGGTTAATAGTAGTTTGTCAAAACAAACGAGCTATTTAATTGCCGGAACGGATCCAGGCAGCAAAATTCAAAAAGCCGAAAAACTTGGCGTTACAATTATTAACGAAGAAGATATTCCTCGCTTAATTCAAGAAAGGATTGAAGAAACCCATCATGAATAAAAACCCCATTATTTCTAACGAGTACCTTCAGGAACTAGCGCGTGATATCATGCTGGAACTATCACCGGAAGAGTTAACCTCAATTAGAACCATTGAAAAGGATTTAAAGGCCAAATTTGCTGCTGTTTTAAAAATTAATACTGATAATGTGGAGCCATTAAATTATCCTTTTGAGGAACCTCATCTTAAACTGCGCGATGATGCAGTAGTAAAGACAATTCCTCAAGCAACAGTTTTGCAAAATGCTCCAGTGACTCAAGATGAATTTATTGTATTGACAAAGGTAATTAAATAAATGAAATATAGAAAAAAAACCATTCAGGAATTAAATCATCTTTTAGCGACTCACCAAGTGACAAGCGAAGAATTGGCTCTTGATTTTATTCAAGAAGCCAAAAAAGATGCGGCAGCAAATTTTCTGACCACTTTGCCAGAAAATGAAATTATTGCGCAAGCAAAGGCGATTGATGCTCACCCTAATTTTCAATCACTTTTGACCGGAGTTCCGTATTTAGCAAAGGATAATTTTGCGACAAAAGGTATTAGAACTACTGGAGGATCTAAAATTCTCGAGAATTTTATTCCGCCTTACAATGCTACTATTATTGATATTTTGAATGGACATCAGGCTTTGATGGCTGGGAAAGCCTCTTTAGATGAACTAGGAATGGGAGGCACAGGCTTACTTTCGGCCTTTGGGGAAATCTATAATCCTTACGATAAAAAGCGCCTCATTGGTGGGTCGTCTTCAGGTTCAGTTTATGCTGTCTCGAAGGGGTATGTTCCCTTTGCCTTAGGGACTGATACTGGCGATTCAATTCGCAAGCCCGCCTCTTATACTGGTATTGTTGGTTTTAAACCAACCTACGGAGCTTTATCGCGATATGGAGTGCTACCTTATTCACCTAGCCTCGATCATCCTGGTTTCTTTACTAGAAATGTTGCGGATATGGCAATTGTGGCTGACGCGACTTTTCAACATGATGCCAAAGATTTTACCTCACAAGAAATTCCTCACAAAGACTTTCTAAAACATTTAGGTAAACTACCAAAAAGCACTAAGTTTGGTTATTTAAAAGTGGTTCAAGAAAATTTAGATCCTAAGTTGAAAAAAGCTTATTTCGATTTTTACCAAAAACTTAGTGAAGCAGGCTTTGAAGTAAAAGCACTTGACTTTCCTAAGGAACTACTTGATGCTCTTCCATCAATTTATATGATGATTTCTTTTACTGAAGCTGTCTCAACACATAGTAATTTAACCGGCGTTCATTTTGGTGAACGCGTAGAAAATGCTGATTATGAAACATTGATGCGTGAAACACGTTCTAAGTGCTTCGGGCCAGTGGTAAAACGACGTTTTCTAATCGGTTCGTTAAATTTAAAAAAAGATAACCAGGAATTATTTATGAACAAAGCCAAAAAGGTACGTCGTTTAATTGTGGAAGAATTAAATAAACTTTATAACAAAGTTAATATTTTGATTTTGCCAGCAGCACCAGGAGTGGCTCCATTAATTGATGAAGCAGTCGAATACGAAACTGATCATGATGATTCAAAAGCCTTTATTAATGATGTTTTGGTTTTAGGAAACCTAAGTGGGATGCCTTCAATCACTTTGCCATTTGTTTTTGAAAACGGTTTACCAATCGGTATTAATTTGAACGCGGCTCCTAAAAAAGACCGTCTTGTTTTACAAGCAGCAAAAAAAGTTGAAACTTTATTAGGTTATGAAAATCATGATTATCTAGACAAAAAATTACAAGCTGACAAAACATTAGAAGTAGGTGAATGTGGTGTTAAATAATTTAGAAGTAATTATCGGCATTGAAAACCACGTTGAATTAAAAACAAAAACAAAAATGTTTTCGCCAAGTCCAATTATTTTTGGAGCCCATCCCAACACTGCAGTACACGAAATTGATTTAGGTTATCCAGGGGCGATGCCAAGTGTGAATAAAGAAGGGGTCCGATTAGCCTTATTAGCTACTAACGCTTTAAAGATGACAATTGATCCACTTTTGATTTTTGACCGCAAAAATTATTTTTATCCTGATTTGGCAAAGGGATTCCAAATAACCCAACAATTTCACCCGATTGGCAAAGAAGGTAAATTAGAGATTCAACTTTCAGATATGGAAACGAAAATGATTGCCATTGAGCGTCTTCATATTGAAGAAGATACTGCTAAACAAATTCACAAAGGTGATCAAACCTATTTAGATTACAACCGTAGTGGAATTGGTTTGATTGAAATTGTGACTAAACCTGTAATGCGAAGTGCTGATGAGGCGGTCGCTTATGTTGAAAAACTACGGGAAACTTTGCTTTACTTAGGAGTCTCAGATGTCAAGATGAATGAAGGCTCATTGCGTTGCGATGTCAATATTTCCTTAAGGCCTTACGGCAAAGACCAATTTGGTTCAAAAGTAGAAATTAAAAACTTAAATTCACTTATGAACGTTCGCAAGGCAATTGACTTTGAAATTAAGCGCCAAACCGAAATTCTTTTAAACAACCAAGTGGTCATTCAAGAAACGCGTCGTTTTGATGAAGCAACCCAAACAACTATTAGTATGCGTTCAAAAGCTGACGCCATTGACTATCGCTATGTGGCTGAACCAAATATTACTCCAATCGCTCTTGATCCGGAGTGGATTGAATCTGTAATTGCTACTAGTCCACAATTAGCCGATGAAAAAAGAACTATTTTTCAAAAAAAATATGGACTAAAATTGGTTGATATTAACTTATTATTAACAAGTCGAGAAATGACCACTTTCTTTGAAGAGGTACTAAGTTTAACCAAACCTAGCGATGCTTCTAAGGTGCTTAATTATCTACTGGGTGATATTCAAAGTGAACTAAATACTAAAAACGAAATCATCACTGATACAAAAATTACTCCAGCTAAATTAGCGAAATTAATTGAGTATTTTAATGCTAACGTAATTTCTTCAAAGCATTTTAAGACCTTAATTCCTTTGGCAATGCGTGACGAAGCTTCAATAGATAATCTCATTGAAGAAAATCATCTAAAATTAATTGCGGACCCAAAAATTCTTCAAAATCATCTACAAACTTTGATTGATCAAAACCAGTCAGTTGTTGCTCAATATCAAGAGCGTCCAGAACGCGTTTTGAAAACAATCATGGGTCAATTAATGAAAATAACGCAAGGGAACGCCAGTCCTGATATAGCTCAACAAATTTTGGTAGCGCTCCTAAAGTCAAAATAAATTTAAAGGAAACACAAAAAATGAATTCTAACCAATATCAAAACCCCCAAGATCAAAAAGCAACTAGTCGTTATAGCTTATGAAATGCTGCTTTCATTCTTATGATTATTATTACAGTTTGTTCAGGGTTTTTAATCATTCCTTTAGCATGAATGATACCGATGACCTTAATGGTAAAAAAAGCTCGCGATGAAGTTAATACTCCTTATGAAAGAAGCCGGTTAGGTCTTGCGATTTGTTGTTTACTTTTTTGTGGCATAATACCCGGTATTTTAGCAATAATTGCCACGTCATTATTTACCCCAAATTTGTCTTCTTGAGATAATGAACAGCCATATTCTAACTTGGCTTAGAACAACTAATTGTTAAATACATCTAGAAACCCAAAACCCCCAATGGAGGGGTTTTTAAATAGCCTTAATTACGATAAAATAGTTAACAATGAAAGTCAAAAGAGGACTAAATGCAAGTTAATTATCCCCGTCGTGACGAAAATGTCCACCAACGTTATACATTATGAAATGTAGCCTATATTATGATGATTATTATGACCATCTTAAGCGTTGTTATTCTAACACCACTACTTTTAGGAACAGCTGATATTTACTTACTTTTCTTAGCTATTATGGTACTTTTGCCATTGGCTTGAATGATTCCGATGACAATTATGGTCAAGCGTTGTCGTAATGAGGTAGGTACCCCTAATGAGAAAAATCATTTAGCCTTAGCAATTTGTTGTACTTTGTTTGCCGGTATCATCCCTGGTATTTTGGCTATTGTGGCTACATCATTATTTGTCCCACGTGAAGTGCAATTTGGAGGGACAAGTTATGAAGGAACTGATGGCTATAATGGTAATGGTGGACAACCAAATAATAACTTCGGCCAAGAATAAATATTTTCGATAATTAGCGCTAATTAGCGCTAATTTGTTTTTTAACGAAAAAAAATTTAAAATATTGGTATTGATAAGGGCTCAAGATAAACCCTAAATAGTATAGGTCTGGTGAAAAAAATGAAGCTTTTAGATGGCAAAATGGTCGCCCAAAACCGGCGTCAAAATTTGCAAAAACAAATCGCAACCAACTTATCACAAGGGAAACGCCATCCCAAGTTAGTAGTGATCATGGTTGGACATAATGAGGCTAGCGAAGTTTATGTAAAACATAAAATTAAAGCTGCCAAGGAGGTAGGTATTGTGGGCGAAGTTCATCACTTTGCTTCAGATGTCGAACCCAATGAACTTTACCAAGCAATTGAAACTTTGAATAATGATTCAGAAGTAGATGGTATTTTATTACAACTGCCCTTACCCCCCAAATTTAACGAAGAAGATTACTTACAAGCTATTGCTCCTCATAAAGATGTTGATGGTTTTCATTACCAAAACCAAGGTCGTCTTTTACAAGGGTACGAAACGATCGCCCCTTGTACTCCCTTAGGGGTGATTAACCTTCTCGATTCCTACGAAATTCCCATTAAAGGCCAAAATGTCACGATTATTGGGACATCGAACATTGTGGGGAAACCACTGGGAATTATGTTATTAAACTTAGGAGCGACTGTTACTTTTTGTAACCGCAATACTAAAGATTTAAAAATGATGGCTCAAACCGCAGATATATTGGTGTCTGGAACTGGACAACAATTCATTATAACTGGTGATATGGTAAAATTAGGGTCGGTAGTGATTGATATTGGCATTATTCGCAACCCAAAAACAAACCGCTTGGTCGGTGATGTTGATTTTGAAGCAGTAGCACCAAAAACAAGTTATATTACTCCGGTTCCGGGAGGAGTGGGGCCAATGACGGTCGTCACCCTTTTGGAAAATACTTATAAACTTTATTTGCAACATTTAAGTTAAGTGGTTTACAATCATTAAAACTAACCTAAGCATTTAAAGTTGCTTTTTCGCTGGCGTAGCTCCAATGGTAGAGCAACTGACTCGTAATCAGTAGGCTGTGAGTTCGATTCTCACCGCCAGCACCATTTTTGAAATTAAAATTAGAAAAACAATGAGGTAGAACATGGCAACCATGAAACGAAAATATAAGTTTAGTCCAATCTTTAAAATGGGTTCAGTTTGAATTTTAGTTTTTTCGGCAATCGGAGTCGCAGGTGCAATTGCACTCTTTATGTTTGGAATTGCTTGAATTTTTATGGGAGTTTATAACAATGGGGGAGCAAATAAAGACTCTCACCTAACTTGAGGAATCGTAATGATGTGCTTAGGAAGTTACTTGGTTCTTATGAATGCCTTTTCTTTAGCAGTTAATTGCTTAGCAATTAACCGTAAAAGTGCTCGGAAAACTCTCTTTATTGCTGTTTTAGCGATTTTGGCTATCGTTCCAATGATTGGAGGAATCATCATGCTTTTCACACCAATGGATCTTGTTGATGCCCAAGGTAGTAAAAGCTCACACAACCACCCAACAACACCAAAACGTCCCCAACCACAACAGGAAATAATCGTGACTAAAGAAATCGATTATGACAATGACGAAAGAGAAATTATGGCTAATAAACTCCGTAGTTTAAAGCTTCGCATTGATCAAGGTGTGGCAACAGAAGAAGAAAAAAACGAATTCGAATGACTCTTAACTGAGTACCGCACGTTATATCCAAAAGTAGGTTAAAAACCCTACTTTTTTTATTTAAAAAAACCTAAAATTTTCTTCTTTTTAATTGTTTACATCACCAATTTATTGTGGTATCATTATTCTTGTCTTAGGAATAAGAACACAATAATATGGCTTTTTAGCTCAGTTGGTAGAGCAACCGGCTGTTAACCGGTTTGTCACAGGTTCGAGTCCTGTAAAAGCCGCCATTTTATTGGCCTGTTGGTGAAGCGGTTAACACACACGGTTTTCATCCGTGGATACACGGGTTCGAACCCCGTACAGGCTACCAAATTTGGGGTGCTAGCTCAGTTGGGAGAGCTCCTGCCTTACAAGCAGGCGGTCAGCGGTTCGAGCCCGTTGCACCCCACCATTTTTTGTTTAAGCTGACTTAGCTCAGTTGGTAGAGCAACTGACTTGTAATCAGTAGGTCGTAGGTTCGACTCCTATAGTCAGCACCATGGCTAAGTCAAACACTCCTTTTTAAGGAGTGTTTTTTTATTTATAAATTAACAATGAGTCAATAAGACTTTGCCTAGCTATAAATTAATTAAGTTATTTTTATAATCTTCCTTCTAGACCAAATATTAAAAGTATAGTCTTTAGACAATATCGGACTAAAATGTGGGTGAGTAATACTATTTGCTACTCATTTTATAAACGGAGGAAAAGAAGTTATGAAAATCTTATTAACATCCTTATTAGGCCTATCATTACTTGGAGCTGGACTAACACCAGCAGTCTCGAGTTTAGATGGCAATAGTAGCGATACTATAACAAAACAACAAGTTAAACCCCAAACCGTCCAATACGTCTTTTTAGACAAAGCAGAATATATAGTTAATAATTCCGACGTTCAAATTAATGTCACTTTTAAATGAAATGATAAAGTTGCTCATCCCCCTAGCAGACTAGAATTTAATGGTGATGGGTTAAGTTCGATTGTCAATTGTGGTGGAACAATCTATGAACATGAATGAAGGGGTTTCCCTTTAACAATAGATAAATTTCATGTATTGCTAAATGAAGAAAACATCTCTGGGTTAGCCACACAAACAACAACTCTTTGGTTTCATTGTGGTAAGGTAGAGTCGACTGGTGATTATGAACTAACAATTTTTTATTCTGCAAGAACTATACATTCTTTATCAGATGTGACGGGGACGTTGTATTTTCCTTTAAAACAAATATTCTTTTTTGGCGATACTAAATAATCAATAAAAATAAAAACATTCGTTAAAATAACGAATGTTTTTTTGACTATTTTTGCTAGTCATTAAATATTAAGTTATTCACCCAATGAAGATTTTCATTGGGTGAATAACGTGATCGGGTTCAATTTCCCACGTTTTCCCATGCGACGGTCAAGTCCGGCCAATGAATCAGGATTCATTTTGACACGGTTTGAAACGTCTTGGTTTTCGCTAATTTATTTAAAAATCAGTTCAGGAAAAAAGTCATAAGTGTAACTTAATTTTTTAATAATAACCAAAGTTAAAAACTTTTTGAAAACATTTTATTCGTTAAATAAATATAGATACATCCTAATAATGTCTTGTTTTTTTTATATTTAAGTTTGTAAAATATATTTTGTAGCATCGTAACATTATAAAGATTATCAATTTATATAAAGGAATATATGCAACATTTAAATATCAAAAATTATCGAAATTTTGAAAATGCTAATTTCTGCATTTCCCCGTTAACAATATTGACTGGAGAAAATAATACTGGAAAAACATCACTTTTAAAATTAATGGAATCAGTAAACAACAACAAAACTTTAAACTTTCAGGGCACTTCTTTTAATGAAGTGAAAAGTAAAGATATAATAAGAAATTCAAAACAACCTTTGGAAATCTTGCTTTCTTACACCTCTAAGGAAATGGTCTCTAGGAGACTAAAAGATGTTTATTTGATGGAGAAGTATGACGTACTTATAATTAAAGACTATGATTTTCCGCTAATAAAGAAATTTTATACTTGAGATAGTTCAACCAACGAGTTAATCATATTCGAATTCGAATATGATTTTTCTAGTCTTCACCAAACAATTAACCCATCGCCAAAATTAAAAAGCATTGATATTGAACTTTTTGATTTGCCGATAGACAAAAACTTATTTCTAAAAAAAGAATCCTATGACTTTATCGGACTAATAAATAATAAAGTTAAGGAATATAAAAATAAATGAAAGTCAGAAAAAATTGTACTATCCAATTATTTAAATGCAAAAAACCACAATGAATTTCATGAAATTCATACTGATTTTTATAAATCTCAAATATTCAATATTCTTGATAGAATAAACACTTCTCTTTCTCTAGAGGAATTGTATGCTTTATTTATTTTTTGCAAAGGTAAAGAAGATGAAAAAGTTGAATTGCCAAACAAAAAAGAAATACCAAAAAATAATCGCTCATTACATAAAATCAGCGAAGCCAATATTAGAGCCTTCGAAGCCGCCACAAAAGGAAGCCGTCTTAGAAAAGCTTATAATTATTTTCAATACATTGGTCCAATTAGACCAACATTTGAAGAATTTTATGTCCAAGAAAATTTTAATAGGAGCAAACAAGAGTCTGTTAATTTCACCCATTTTGAAGCAATCAAAACTTTTTTTGATAATAAAAATATTCTTAAGGGTGAAATGGATAAATTTTTTCAATCTATTTCTAATATCCAAAGTATAGACATTGTGGAAGATATAAGAAATAATAATCCTCATGTCTATTATTATCCAATTTATAAAACTAAGTTGAATTCAACTAAAGAAAAAAAATTGAAATATTCCGGAACAGGGGTTTCACAATTGTTTCCTATTTTAGTTAACATTTTGACTAATAAGCAAAAGCTTAATCCTAATAATATTGATGTAATTAAATCCATAGCAATTGAGCAGCCAGAATTACATCTACATCCAAAAGCACAAAATAGACTAGGTTCATTTTTTATAGATTATATTCAAGACATGAAAAAATTAGAAAAAGAAATTGGTAAAAAGGAAGCTAGTGGTATTAATTTAGCAAAATTTAGAAAAACTAAACAAAATTTAGAAAACACATATTTAGTCATCGAAACACATTCTACGTTTATTATAGATTCTATGCGAAAATCTATAAATAAAATATATAAAAATAAAGATACCAATGACTTTAATGAATCATCGATAAACAATGAAATAAATATTCTATTTCTTTTCAATAAAACAAAAAGCACAAATATTGATTATTTTTCAATTAATGAAAAAGGAAGATTGGATGGCAATTACAAAAATTATGTTGACTTTTATATAAATGATGCGTTTGAAATGCTAGGTATTTAATACATGGCAAAATATAAAATGATTATTGATGTGTGTCTTTTCATTGACTATCGCCAACGCGGAGCTAATAATCCAGTCTCTATAAAAATTGGTGCTCCTAATTGGTTCACTATTCCAGAAAGCTACCAAAATTTTGAAAAATTATTGAAAACTGGTCGTGACTATGAACACTTTTTAATAGGAACTAAACTCAAAACCGAATTTTCTAACCTTTGCAATGGTAAAAGCCCAAATAAAAAATCAAAAAATAATGATGAAGGGATTGATAGAGGGCTAGCCTTTATGAAGTGATATAACGCTTGTACAGAAAGTACGGATGCAATAGATGTCCAATTTGAGATTGATCCAATCAAAAGAATAGTGAAGACAAATTTGGAAGATAAAAAATTTGATGAATATGTGACTGAGTATATAAATAAACGAAAAGAAGATATTATAAAATTTAAAGATAAACACCTTTCAAAATTTCCAAAAGATCAAAAACCGGCTAATTGTAAAATTAATGATTGACATATTATTTCAGCTTGTGCTCAAGGTAATATTAAACAAATCCATACTACTGATGAGAAATTGTCCTTTATGTTACTGCCTTTACTAAATGAATTTCACAATGAGTTAAAACAATTACCTGAGTTATTTGGAAGGAATAATTACATGTTAAAAAAAGAAGGTCTTTAAAGACCTTCTTTTTTTATTAATTTAGTCAGCAATGAAGATTTTCATTGGGTGAATAACGTGATCAGGTTCAATTTCCCCACGTTTTCCCATGCGACGGTCAAGTCCGGCCAATGACTCAGGATTCATTTTGACACGGTCTAAAACGTCTTGGTTTTCGCTGATTTCAGTTCAGTAATCTTTAATAAATCAGTTATAAAAGTCTGAAACTAAGTAATCTCCAGCTTTATAAGCATTGTCTTTTAATTTAGTTACTTTAGCCAAAGTATCTTGACGCATTTTAATGTAGTATTGGATAGCTTCTGCTGGATTGTCTATTTTAAAAGGTTTGAATTGTGGTGCTTCTAAAATATAATCACCAGCTCCTTCAGTTCCTTGTAAAAAATTAATAATACGACGTTGGTGCATAAATTCATCTTCGGCTTGAACTTGATAAAATCAAGCGAAACCAGGATAACCATTTTGGGCTAATTCCTTTGACAATTGCATACAGTTCATTTGAGTTAAGATATGTAAGTTTAAAAATGAAGTAATATCATTCACTAATTCTTTTTTAATCATTTTTATAGACCTCTCTAACTATTCTTAATTATGTTTTACCACATTATTATAAACGTTGGTTTTCTTATTGAGCAATTAGAGCAAGAGGACATGAGCAAATAAAAATTATTGCTTATTTTGAATTAGATTTTGAAGTTCGATTTTTGTTAAATAATCGAGATTTTGGTTTTTAGTTGTTTCTTGATTTTCCTTTTTAATTCTATTAACTTTATTTTTTAAAATAAACTTAGGTACATAAATTTGCTTTGAGCCATCTAATAAAGCTCGTTCCTTCATGTCCTTTACTAGCCCTTTGTTTATCATTATTTCTTTATAATCTTCAGTGTCTTTTCAATCTATTAAATCTTGGTAACTTTGCTTTCCTTTGGCAATTTCAGCAATGACTCAGCTTTGTTGATCATTAATATAGATTAGTTTCGCACTTAACTTTTCTTTTTGGGTTTCACTTGTGGTATTTGCTAATAGTTGCTCTAATTTTTTAATGCGATAATTATAAAACTTTTGTTTTTGTTGTAATGTCGCTCCGAGGAAGTATCAACTAATTGCTAAAGTTGTCACGACTCCAAAAGTTAAAATTTGTCATTTATTAGTTTGGAAGTCAACAAAATACATTACACATTGATAGCCCAAAAAAGCTAAAACACTTATTCAAATGGCATAAACAAATCATGAAGAACTTGTTTTTTTCTTATATGACAATACCAAGGCGGCCGAGATGACATAACCATATACGATAAACATCACAATAGAGTTAAACCCAACTAATGATGTATAATCAATCGCATTATTATTCAATATGTATGGTAAAACTAACCAAAATAGAGAAAATAAAACTGTCAAAATCATGTTTAAAAATAGGGCTTTGACGGCTAAACCTTGTTTATTAAGTACAGCCACTTTGGTCGTAATCATTTTTTGATCAACTAGTGGTTGTAACATTCCGCCACTATAAAAAGCTCCTTGCATGAAACCATTTATATTAGCAGCAATATTTGAGATGCCGACAATGACAAGTGATCCAGCTCCAAGACCTAATTGAATAATTTGGTTATTTGGGTTTTCATTAATAGTGCCCCCTAAAGAACCCATAACAAAAACTAAACCGACCATATAAAAAATAACGGCAACCATAAGGACAAGCATAATTGCTTTTGGCATAGTTTTTTTAGGATTTTTAACATTTTCACCAACAGCAGCAAAAGTTTCGAAGCCGGTGTAGGCATAGAAAAAGGCAGAAAAAGCAGTATTAAAATTGTGAGATGTTAGTTCGCCAGTATTGGCAGCGTCTTTGAAATTACCGCCTTTAGTATCCACCATGATAATAATGGCCGCCACATAAACCATGATTAGCAAAACTCATTTAACTCCACTAGTTAAATTGGTTGCTATTTTAAACACTTTAGTCCCTAATAAAACGAGAAGTGAGAGGCAAACATAAATACCAATGGAAATGAGATTTAAATACAAACGAGTTTGCTCTTCTGATCCCCACATTGTTGGGTCATACATCCCTTGGAAAGCAACCGCGAGGATGACAAGGATTGAGGCTGGGGTGGTTACTGGAATAAGGACATATTGGTAAAAACCAACCATCCAACCATTGAAACGGCCAAATGTCCGACGCGTATACTCAAAGGCTCCTCCATTTTTGTCTGAATAAACTTCAGCACATTTGGCGAAGGCTCAAGCTGCCCCTCCTGCCACGATAGCTCCTAAAATGATGATTCAAAACAAATGCATTCCAACACCAGTTTTACCGCCAAATGTTCGTGACAATGTTAGGGTAAAACCCATGGAACAAGTGTAATTAAAACCTAATCAAACAAGTTGCTTTAAGCCAATTTGAGTATCATTGCGCGAAACTCTGAAACGCTCCTTCAAATCAAGTTTTTTAAACTTCTTCATGATATATATTCCTTACTATATTTTCAATTTCTTGAGGCTTAAACTCTTGGGTTGTGGGAAAACTAAAGTCTCCTTCTAAACCAATTCCAATACTTAGCATATTGCCATTTTTAATTGCTTGAATACCAGTTATTGAATCATCCACAATAATTACTTCGTTTTTATTGAGCCCCAATTGTTGCGCTGCTGTTTCAAATAATTCGGGGTCTGGTTTTGGCTTTGTAATTTTTTTGATTTCAACAATATAATCAAAAAAATGTGTAATTCCTAATTTATCAATAATTCTTGGCGCGTTTTCAGATACGGATGCTAAGGCAATCTTGTAGTTATTGGATTTTAGATATTCTAAATTTTCAAGCATATTAGGTAAAATATTGGCCTTTGTTAGAGTTGAAAGAGAATTTACATAAATAGCGTTTTTATAGCTTAATCATTTCTCTTTTTGCTCTTGTGTCAAAGTAATTTCTGGGGCATATTTATCTAAAATTAAATCAAGACATTTAGTTCTTTCTACTCCACGAAGTTGAATTTCCATTTCATCAGGAATATTTATTCCTAGTTGTTGCGCCATTTTTTGTCAAGCTACAAAATGTAGGTCGGCTGTTTTGGTGATTACACCATCTAAATCGAAAACAAAACCCTTGATTCGCGGTAGTTTTACGACAAGTTCATTATCATTTTTTTTGATTAGGTAATTTTGATTTGCGACTCTAATTGCAACATCGCTAATGTTATTTAGTCTTCTAAGGGTTATTTCGTGCGGGGTTACTACTAAATGAAATTTATTTTTTAAATAATAAAAGTTATAACCAATTTTAGAAATGACTTTTGGCAAGTGGGGATTTATTATCAAGCCATTTGTATTTTTAATACCGCCAAAACCTTCAACGACGCATTTAATAATTCCTCCAATAGCAGCACTATGAATACCATTAGTTGAGGAAGTCATGTTAGGGCCATAATCAACTAATAAAGCTTTTTGAAAGAAATCGTAACTCAGATCAAGTTCTCCAATAAGACAAGCGGTAACCGCATGCATACTTAGCGATAACGATGAACTATGTAGCGTTCGCGCTTCATAATATTTTCAATTATTAATAATGTCTTTAGGTTTGAACTCTTCGAGCATCGTATAAAACAAAGCGACGATATCGGCTTGTTTTAGGATTTGGTAATCATTAATTTCATTTGCTGTATATTTTTTTCATAGTTCGCCTTTATTTTTTTTATAAAAAGGCATATTTTCAATTTCTTTCAAAGTTAAAAAGGTATCATTTTCTGGATAAATGCCATTGTCGTTTTTATTTGGCAAATAAAGGTTATGAGCAACTTTTTCTACTAATTTTCAGTCTTGTTTTGTTAAATTAATTTTCTTCTGAATTTTGTTTAAAAGCTGTGGTTTATTGTTCTTTAAAAAATTGTAATAACCCAAAGTTTGGTTTAAGGTTTTGGCAACCATATAATTTGTAAAAATATTATTATCAATATTTTCCTTATATTCATTAGGGCCAGTTACTTGGAGAATTTCGTATTTTCCGGTTTTACCAATAACTGCTTTTGTTGATCAAAATAAAGCGGTATCAAAAAGCATCTCATAGCCGTATTTTTCCATGAATTGAACATCGTTGGTTTGTTTAAAATACAAGTCAATGGCTCACATAATATCAGCAGAAATATGCAACTCGTTAAAAGCGGCTCATACTTTCATTCTTTTTCCAGTTTTAAAATCGACCTCGCCTCATGTCGGACACGTTTCGCCATCGTTTTTTCAAGAGGTTTCTCAAGGTCACATGGCTCCTTTAACATTGTTAGCTTTAGCTTTAATATGGGCTGATGGTTTTACAAAGTAACGATGTTCTAAAAGCTCTCTAGCTTTTTGAGGATTGTTATAAATGTAAAATGGCAAAATGTAAATTTCTGTATCCCAAAAGGTGTGACCTTTATATTCTTCACCAACTCATCCTTTAGCATCAATGTTCAGACGTTTGTCATACCAAGGAGTTAATTTGTGAAGTTGATAGTTTGCCAAACGAACTAATAAAACATCCAAATCATTTTGCGATTCTATTTCCAACCCTGATTGAGCCATTTTTTCTTGAAAAATTGGCTCATGTTCCTGAAAATTATTGCTGAAACGTTTTGAAGCATAATTCTTAAGGTTTATAGCATAATCGGTTAAGAGTGTTTCGTAATCTTTTTTCTGGAAATCAAAATCACGAGTTGTATAAACTGTCGAAAATGCTTCAATGGTTAATTCTTCGTTATTTTTTAATTCAAACTCAAAATCTTGGTAAACTTTCCGGCGATCATAGCCATAAACAGATAAAAGAGCATTATTAGTATTAGTTAATTTTTGATTATTTAAATAAAAGTTAAATAATCGATTATAGAAAAAAGTAATTTTGTTATTAGTTTGTAAAACATATTGTTGAACTGATTGGTTCCAGAATCGGGTATCATAATCAGTAAAATGTTGAGTTCCAGAGTTGGTAGTTTGTGTATCAATACCACCGACAAAATTTAGATTTAAGTCATTACTTAAATTTTTTATTTTTACTTGCTGGTTAATTGAATGGATATTTTTAAATGAAGTGAATGTTTCAAAAGTAAAACTTAATTTAATTGGTTTTTCTGTGCAACTTCAAACAAAACTTCTTGTTAAAAGACCATTCTTAATATTTAGAAATTTAGAATAATTGTCAACGACACCGTTATTTAAAGTCATTTTTTGTCCATTAATTATAAACTCCATATTAAGAATATCTGCCCCATTCGGTAATTCTGGGACCTCATCGCCGGGAGGGGTGCTAAAAGTGCCGCCGACAAATAAACCATAGTGGCGATTAGCATAATTTTCCTCAGTGGTGGCTCTCAAACCTAGATAGCCATTGCCAAGTGAAAAAATGGTTTCAAACTTCCCAAGGTTTTGCTCTTGAAATTCAGTTTCTTCTAGAGCCCAATTTTTCTCACCATCAATTTCCTTTTGATAATTTAGAAATCTATTTTCCATAAAATCCTCCTGACTTGAATGTAGAATTTTATCAATAAAAATATAAGAACTTTTTGTCTAAAACTTGTATATACAAGAAAAAAGTCCCGTGTTTACAGGACTTCTTAGCATAAAAACTTGTATATACAACTAGAAAAATTTCACTCAATTTTGAACAAAATCATCTGGATCATACCTTCTTTGGTAAAGTTCCACAAATTTACCATCTTTAGAAATAATTGAACCGTAGACTGTCGGAATTAATTCCTTCTCGTGTAATAAACTTAATAAATGAACATCTTGACTATTCTTTTCTTCCACAAAGGCTTTGTTAATTTGTTTATCTAAAGGAATATTATTTTCCGCAATAAAACTTAAAAGCGAATGGGTAATTTTAGTTAAGTCAATTTCGTCAAATAATGGTTTGAGAATAAAAGAATTGTTGTAAAGGCGTGGTTTGTCTTTCTTGTCATAAAAAACTTTTGTATATCCAAAATAATCATTAATATTAATATTTGTTGAACTAATATTTAATTTTTCAAGGATATCATAAAAAATGTTTTGGTTATTTAGAGTGATAACTTTTCTTTTTTCATAGGATTCTGAACCAATTGAATAAAGTTTTGAAAAGGCAAAGGAAGGACTCGTAAAATAACCGCTTCCCTTAACCGAATAAATATAACCTTGACTTTGTAATAAAGCTAAGTCCTTACGTACCGTAACTCGCGAAACTTTGAATTTGGTTGCTAAAAAGTTTTCACTCGGTAATTGAAAACCATCTTCATCCTTGTGAACATCAATTAAATTTAAAATATAGGTACAAATTTTGCTAGATAGTGCCATTTTATTAAAACCTACTCGAGTCCATAGTATCATTTAAAAAATAAAATACGTCTTTAAAAAATAGTTTTGGTTAAGCCTTTTTCCGATTTTTTCACTTTTAGGAAACCCAAAGATTGTTTTATTAATTTATAATTAATCTTGCTATTTTTCTTATTGAAAGCTTATTAATTAAATGTTAAAATTACTT
Organism: Entomoplasma freundtii; assembly: GCF_002804205.1. Taxonomy (GTDB): domain Bacteria; phylum Bacillota_I; class Bacilli_A; order Mycoplasmatales; family Mycoplasmataceae; genus Williamsoniiplasma; species Williamsoniiplasma freundtii. The sequence continues at coordinate 706,113 of NZ_CP024962.1, read as the reverse complement.
GGTGTATTAGTCGACTCGTTAGCTCAGCAGGTAGAGCAACTGGCTTTTAACCAGTGGGTCCGGAGTTCGAATCTCCGACGAGTCACCATTCTGCGGGATTGGCGGAATTGGCAGACGCACTAGACTTAGGATCTAGCGTCTTTGACGTAAGGGTTCGACTCCCTTATCCCGCACCATTCAAAATTAACCCAACCTTTTGGTTGGGTTTTTTTATTATTTAAAAAACTTGGTAAGATTAAAAATAGTCAGAAATAAAAATTAAGAAAAGGTAGATAAAACCGAAATGAATAAAGATATGGTTTTGTTGCGAGCTGTCGAAATGGCGGCTATTGCAAGTTATAAATACATTGGTAAGAAGGATAAAAATGCTCTTGATGGAGCAGCTGTTGAAGCCATGAAAGTGATGCTTGGTAAGAATATCGGCATTAAGCTAAGAGTTGTTAATGGCGAAGGGGAATTGGATAACGCCCCAATGTTCTATTATGGGCAAATCCTTGGTGATGTTGATAATCCTCATGCTCCTACTTTGGACATGAGCGTTGATCCAGTAGAAGGTACTAACCCGGCGGCTTATAACTTTGCAGGCTCAATTGCCACTATTGCTGTTAGTCGCGAAGGAACAATGAAACAATTTCCGGAAATGTATATGGAAAAACTCTTTATTTCGCCTTCGCTAGCAGGAATGGTTGATTTTCAAGAACCGTTACCAAAGATTGTTAAAGGCTTACAAAAAAAACTTCAGAAAAAAACCTTAAAAGCCATTATTTTAGATAAACCGCGTCATGAGAAAATTGTCAAAGAATTAGATAATTTAGGAGTTATCGTGCGTTTGATTAAAGATGGTGATGTACTTGGTGCAATTGATGTTGTCAATGGCGAAGCTGACTTCGTCTACGGTGTTGGTGGGGCTCCGGAAGCGGTTCTAATGGCCTCATTAGCGATTGCATCGGGGGCAGAAATGAGTGCTCGATTAGTGCCTTATCAAGAAGTTTGACTAGATGAATCAGAAACTAAAGAGCGCCAAGACTTAGAAGAAAAATGGCTCGCAAAGCAAACAAATTTACAATGGACCACGTTAATGATGGCTCCTGATTTGGTTAATGACCCAAGGACTCGCTTTTTTGCTGCTGGAATTACAGCAGGGGGTACTTTAAAGCCGATTGATTATTTAAATGGAAAATTTTATATCAATACTTTTATGGCATCTCATGGGATTGTGCGTAATTTAACAACTACTTATGATGTTAGTCAAATTAATAATTTGAAACCAGAAGTGAAATATCTTTTTGATAAATATCACCGTTAAAAAATTTCGGTGATATTTTTTTATAAAATCATAGTAAGCAAATAACTATACCAAAAGATAGTGCCATATTTAGCAAAAATAACTAAAAACTTAAAATTTTGTTTGCTGAGAAGCACTAATTAGGAAGAAATGGGGTTTATAATGGACAAGACCAAGGTAATGACTAAAATTGGAATTGTAACAGGAGCTACTGGTGGTCTCGGTCATGCTTTTGTGCAAATACTAATGGAGAATGACGACCTTGAAGAAATTTGGGTTATCGCCCGCGACCAAACAAAACTTGATTCCCTAAAAACGGAATATGGCGATAAAATTCGTACCTGGTCTTTAGATTTGTCTGATCATAAAAGTTTTGACACTATCAAGGCTGCTTTAGTTAAAGAACGGAATTATGACATTATCTACTTAATCAATTGTGCCGGTTATGGAAAAATTGGTGATTATAGCGATTTAAATATTACCGAATCATTTAATATGATTGATTTAAACTGCGGCAGCATTTTGGGAATGTGCGTCACTTGTATTCCGTATATGGAAGCGGAAGCTCATATAATTAACATTGCTTCGCAATTATCTTCTTTTCCAACACCTTATTTTGCCATTTATAGTGCCACAAAAGCTTTTGTAAAAAGTTATTCACGAGCTTTAAACGTCGAATTAAATAGGGCTAAGAATATTTCGGTGACTACGGCTTGCCCAGAGTGAATTGATACAGATTTTTTAAATGTCATGCAAGAAAATAATCCGTCAGTGGTAGTAGTTCAGTATAAAAATATGAAACCGGCTTATGAAATAGCTCGACGTGCCATGGATGATGCTTTAAATAATAAAGACATCTCTTTATATGGTTGAAAAACTAAATGGCATTATTTTTGAGCAAAAATATTACCCCAAAAATGAGTAATGAGATATTGGTTACATCAACAAAAAATTAAATAAAATAAGGTAAAAATAAATGGCTAATTCTGCTAATAAACAAAACTTCTTAGTGCCACTTTCGCAACCGCAAGGTCCTATGAAAAAAAGGCACCGTTTTAACCAAGTCATGAGTGAAATTATTAACCCGATTATTCCAGCCTTTATTGGGGCTGGACTTTTGGGTGGTGTAGGCAATTTGATTAGTTCTTTTGGCCCAGATAATCCCTCGACAGTTGCGTGAAGCAACTTTTTTAGTCTTTTATTAAATCTACTGACTAGTCTTTTTATTATTTTGATTGGTTGGAATGCTGGTAAAAAGTTTGGCACCCAAGCCGCTATTACAGCCTTAATAGCAGCTTTATATTGCAATTTTGTTGCATTAAATATCGGTCAACTTTTCGTTCTTAAAGATGAATATTATCACTTCCTTAACTGACAAATTCCTCGTCAAGATCTTGATAAATACTGAATTACTAAAGGTTTAATGGTAATTAATAACGACGGTTCTTTGACACTTGGCGCTCCACGAGCTGGTTTGATTGGTGCTTTTTTTGCGATAGCCTTTGCCATTGGTCTTGAAAAATTATTCAATCGCTTTATCAAGGGATTTTGACAACTCTTAATCACTCCAACTTTAGTGATGCTACTAACATTACTGGTAAGTTTCTTAGTTATTATTCCTCTCGGTTATTATTTTTTCACTGGTTTAACTTGGCTCTTTTTGCACCTTTACCAAAATCCCTTTGGCGCTGCTTTGCTTGGGGGAACTTACCTTATGGCGGTAATGTTTGGTATTCATCAAGGGTTTTTTCCCATTTATTTAATGCTTTTCACCTCTACAGGCTTAAATAGCCTTTTCCCAATTATGATTATGGGAGCTGCCTCACAAGTTGGAGTCGGTTTAGCTTTGTTAATAATCGCCAAAAAGCAGCACCAAAAACCATTACAAGAAAAAATTTTGGGAGCTTTAGTGCCAGCTTTGTTTGGTATTACGGAGCCCCTAACGTATGGCATCACGATGCCCCGAGGAAAACCCCTCTATTTATCTTGTTTGGGAGGTTTTGTGGGCGGCTTTTTAATTGGTGCCCTCAATACTTGGTTTGGAATAGAACTCGGTGTTACGGCCCCAATTACGCCCGGAGGATTAACAGCTTTATTATTAATTACGACTTCCGCTCACCAAACAGCTTTAGCTATGTTAATCTATTTAGTTTTATTAATCACCATGTATCTTCTTGGTTTTGGGCTTGGTTTTATCGGCTATAGTGCTTGTTTTCGTTTTGCGAGCCAAAAAAAATATCTCGAAAGCCAAGGCAAGCAGGGCTATGTTAAAAAAAGCCGTTACTATTGTTGATATTATCTCGGTGGTTGTTTTTGGTATGCCTTTTACCTCTATCCCAAACTTCCTCACGAAGAAAAAAAGGCTTGAAAAGCCTTTGTCCTTGTTTAAATTTAGTGATTTTTTTTCAGGAGGTCCTCATGACATTTAGGACAAGTCCCGTGGATTTCAATTTTGAAATGATCACAATTTCAACCAACTACTTCACTAGATTTAGTCAAACTTTTAAAAAATTCGCCGAATTGACCAAGGTGATCGATGTGATGAACCTCTTGACAAGAATCACATTTCAAATGGTAAGATTCTTGCACTCGTGGTTCATAACAAATTTGTTTGCCGTTAAAAATATTGGCGTAAATAATGTGTTTATCCAACAACATATCTAGTGTATTATAAACACTCATTACATTTACCTTATGGCCGGTTTCTTCTAGAACAGCAATAATGTCGTTAAGGGTAGGATGTTCTTTCACAATAATAATTTTAAGAATTTCCAAACGCCCTTTTGTCAAACGAACATTTTGTTGCTTAAGCACTTCCTCAAGGCGTTTGAGTGTTTTTTCTTGCTTACTAGTTAGCTTTAGGTGATCTTTCAAGATTTAAACCCCCAACTTTATTTCAAAAGTTTTTCTAAAGCATTGGTTAAATCGCCAATAGTTTTAATAGTTAATAGGTCTTCATCGGCAATGCGAATATTTAATTGTTTTTCCATTTTGATAACCATATCCATTAAATCTAAAGAATCAATTCCTAAATCTTGGAAACGACTATTTTTGGTTAAACTTTGCTTAACGCCACGGGCTTTTAAAGTTTTGATGATTTCGTCATAAATTTTCATTATCATTACTCCAATTATCTCTTTAATTTTAACCTAGAAAACTAAGAAACCAAAATTGGCAAAGACAGGCAAATAAAAAACTAGACTCTCGTCTAGTTAGAATCAATATGGGGCGTCTAAAGGGAATCGAACCCTCGAATGCCGGGACCACAACCCGATGCGTTAACCACTTCGCCATAGACGCCAAATAACGTTGAAATACAACAAAGTAATTTTATAAAAAAATAGTGTTGAAGTCAATGTTATCGTTGCAAAACTCTTGGTTTTAACAACCTACTTTACTTTCGACAGAAGCACGAAAATCAGCAATTTCTTTCAAACCACTTGAAGAAATTTTCTTCATCTTTGGATCGGAAATTAAGAGCACAGTTTCAACATCTGACCCAAGAAGATGATTATCTTGTGCTAACTCTAATTCCTTAGCAAAATCTTTTTCATCACGAACGCCCCGAACTAAAAAAGGTATTTTATAACGATGAGCATATTCAATTGTTAAAAGATCAGGATTTTTTTTCACTTTCACTTTTGGTTCGCGTTTAAGGTATTTTTTTACCATTAAATAACGATTCTCCAACTTAACTTGGTCTTCTTTGTTTGGATTGCGACTTACCACAACTCAAACTTCATCAAAAAGTTTTGTGGCTTTGCGCAAAATCTCTAAATGACCTTGATGGAAGGGATCAAAACTCCCGGCAAAAATTGCCTTTTTCATGACTTGGGAACCATTAGGGGTGGCTGGGGAACCTTTAGTTACCATCGAAAACTCCTTATTTTAATAATGTGGTTATTTTTTATCGTGGCTAGAAGTTTGTTGGTCTTGTTTATCCTTAGCCGCCAATCCTTCGCGAGCTAAGCGTTTTTCGTTAATTAATTTTTGTTTCTTGGAAGGAAAAACAATATTGTTTAACAAAAGGCCACTAATTGAAAGGTAGATTCAAAAAACACAAACAATGAGGAAGGCAATTCCAGACCATAAGCCCATATTTAAGTCAGCCAAGACACCAATAAAGTTTGCTCCCGTAGACGCCAATCAAGCGATGGCTGGCAAGATAATTCCGTCAACCATTAGTTTCGTAGTCATTCCTCCCGGAGTCCGGTTAGCATCCATTAGAGTAGCAATAATATATAAAACTAAGCACGTTGAAAGAATAGCGTATCCAAGAGCGGCAAAGAAAGGCCACATCATTGAAATCGCTGTTCCAGGAGCTACAATTGATCCAACATTTTGGACACCATTAATACCAAGCGATAAGGTAAGCGCTAAAATAATAATCAATAAATAATATATTACTGCTGGCACTCAAATCTCACGTTGCATATGGCGGTAAGATGACTTGGTTAGTGTAAAACAAGCATGCAGAATAATGGCAATTAGGAAGAAGGAAACGATTATCGTACTGGGTGCCGCCATAGATCCAGCATCTCCACCACCAAAACGGGAGATTAACGGAATAATAATGATATTAATAATGATTGTCGGGATGATAGCTAAAAGCATATAAATGTAAAAACGGAACATCTCTAAAGAAAAAAGTTTTCATGCTAATCGCATTGGGGTTGTCGCTTTGGTGTCAATGCTCTTATAGTAAGCAATACTATATTTTGAGCCAATTGAAACATAATCATAACCCATTTTAAAGTCAAAAAACATTTCGTCAGGATGTTGGGAAATAGCCGTACGACGTTCCTTTTCATACATTTCTTTTAAAGATGTAATTACGATTTGACAAGGCTTGATAAAAATCTTTAAAGAACGTTCCCGAATTAATGTATCAGCAATTTCATCCATCATCGTTTGCAAATAGGCTGGTTTAAACGCTAAACCGCCATAATCACCGTATTGCGCTTTAACTTGCTCATAATCACCAAGTTCAAGTTTTGATTTTAAATTAACTGTGAAGTTAATTGCTTTTTGATAATTAAAAAGCAAATTAGCACGACGGTTTTTGATGTAATCTTTAATGCCAATAAATGTTCCAAAGAAAATCGACTTCGTCAGTGGTATTAAGGTAGCAAATACCCCCCCTACCAACACTAACTTAAATGGTGTTAAGATTGTGTAAAGTAGTGATGTGGGCGCCATAAAGCCGCCGATGTATTCACTTAAATTAGTAATGTGTTCAGTCGAATCGCCAATAGTGGCGTAAAAACCAGCCGGCAAAACAAACTGGCCATTAAGATAAATAATTCCAGTCTTTGCTCATTCTGAAGAACCCATTAAAATTCCACTAGTAAAACTACCAACAAGTGTTCCTGTGGCATCATATATTTCCATTTTATGAGTTAAATGGTAAACGGCGACGCCATCCACAAAGGCAGAATAGCCAAAGTAAATGACGAAGACAACAAATAATCAAACCAATTTGACTGTAATTTTTCTCATTAGTCAGATACCTTTCATGAGATATTTTATCTCAAAAGACTTTAGTTTGAATTTTATGAACCTTTGATAAAGAAAAAAACCACCCTAGAAGAGGTTGGTTTTAAAATTATTTAGCCTTTAACTACAAAATTAATTATTTTATTAGGAATTACTATTTCCTTGACGATAGTTTGGTTAGTTAAGAATTTAGCTACATTTGGCTGTTCTTTCGCCAATTTTAATAATTGATTAGCCTCAGTATTAAGTGGTACTTCAATAGTTCCACGTAACTTGCCATTAATTTGGATAGCGATAGCGGTAGTTTTTCTTTGAATTTTCGTTAAATCAGCTTTCGGTCATGGAGCAAGCACCACGTGGTCTTCATGACCAAGTAATGTTCACATTTCACTTGCTAAGTGAGGAGCAAATGGACTTAGCATTTTCACAAAGCCTTCCACATAAGGCCGATAAATAGTCCCTGGCTCTTCTTTATAAAAGGCATTTAAAAGAATCATTAATTGGGAAATAGCGGTATTGAGTTTCAAATCCTCAACCATCGTGGTGATTTTTTGGACTACATCGTTATAGACATAATCCAAATTGCCATTATTGGAATCCTTGAAAGTTTGGTTTTTGACGAAACGATAACCTCGGTCCAATCATTTTAAGGCCGCATCCAGTCCATCATAACTCCAAGGCAGTGAAGCATCTAAAGGTCCCATGAACATTTCATAAAGTCTTAAGGTATCGGCTCCATGAGAACGAATTACATCATCAGGGTTAATCACATTCCCTCAGGATTTAGACATTTTTCTACCATCAGGTCCTAAAATCATTCCCTGATTATAAAGACGTTGGAAGGGTTCCTTAACAGAAACAAGCCCTAAATCATAAAGGACATGAGTTCAAAAACGGGCATAAAGCAAATGACCAACAGCATGTTCTTGACCACCGATATAAAGGTCAATTGGTAATCACTTTTTAAATCTTTCCTTGGCTTCGTCACTTTTTAAATCAATTAGTTCATTGGGTTTATTAGTTAGAAGGTAAGCTAAGAAATATCACGATGACCCAGCAGAATTAGGCATCGTATTAGTTTCACGTTTAACCGTTTGACCATTATATTGAGTATTAACTCAATCGTTTACATTGGCTAATGGTGATTGACCATCATTAGAAGGTTTTATATAAGAAACATCGGGTAAATTGACTGGAAGATCAGTTAAGTCGACTAAACCAATTTTTCCGTCATTAGTATAGAAAATTGGGAAGGGTTCCCCATAAAAACGTTGACGCGAAAATAGTCAATCGCGAAGTTTATAGTTTACTTGTGGTTTACCAATTTTCTGTTTCTCAATTTTGTCACCAATTACCTTTAGCGATTCTTGGCGGTTCAAACCATTGAGAAAGTCTGAATTAATATGTTTTCCTTCTCCAACAAAAGCTTTTGATTCATCTTTAGTTTCAATCACAAAGCGTTTTGGCAAATCAAATTTTGTAGCAAAGTCTCAATCACGAGGGTCATGTGCTGGAACAGCCATAATGATACCTGTCCCATAATCATTGAGAACGTAGTCGGCTATCCAAACGGGGATTTTTTCATTAGTGAAGGGATTAACGGCATAACTACCTAAAAAGACTCCGGTTTTTTCTTTCGATTCATCCTTTCGTTCTAAATCACTTTTTTGTTTGGTTACCACTTGGTAATCTTCAACAAATTTCTTTTGTGAAGGAGTAGTAAGTTGCTTAACAAGTGGGTGTTCTGGAGCCAATACTAAATAAGTGGCTCCGAAAATTGTATCGGCACGGGTTGTAAAGACAGGCAAATTGATTGTTTCTTTTTCTGGACTGGTGATTGAGAAATCAATGATGAAACCTTCTGATTTACCAATCCAATTTTTTTGCAAATCTTTCACAGATTGTGGTCAATCAAGATCTTCTAAACCAGCTAAAAGCTGGTCGGCATATTTGGTGATTTTTAAGACCCATTGACGCATTTTCTTTTTAACAACTGGACAATTACCACGTTCACTAACCATTTTGCCATCAACAGTAATCACTTCGTCATTTGCTAAAACCGTTCCTAAGTCAGGACATCAATTAACTTCTACATCTCTTAATTCAGCCAATCCTAGTTTGTAGAATTCTTGAAAAATTTGTTGGGTAATTTTGTAAAAATTAGGATTAGCAGTATTTATTTCCTTATCAAAATCATAAGAAAAACCCAAACGTTGGAGTTGCTGGCGGAAAGTATCAATATTCTTAAGAGTAAAATCGCGGGGATCGTTCCCGGTCTTAAGGGCATATTGTTCGGCTGGTAAACCAAAAGCATCCCAACCAATAGGATGAAGCACATCAAAACCTTGCATGCGCTTATAACGAGCATAAACATCGGTTGCAGTATAACCTTTGACATGGCCTACATGGAGGCCTGCTCCAGAAGGGTAAGGAAACATATCCAAAACATAAGCTTTTTGTTCTTTGTTATTAGTAGTGTTATTCACCTTATCTTCTTGCCATTTTTTTTGCCATTTTTTTTCTATGGCACTATGTGAAAATTCCATAAACTCCTTACAATTATTTATTCTTTATTCAATTAATCGAATCACTTAGTCTCTGACCACTTGAATATCGATAAGCAATTACTATTAATTTTAACTTTTAATTAATTAGAAGAGAAGAGACTCGTTCAGAAGCGGGTTCTTCTTTGGTTATTTTTCGACAAAAAAAGACCTTTTCAAAGGTCTTAGTCTACTTAATGGTCGGAATAATTGGACTTGAACCAACGACCTCTCCGTTATCAGCGGAGTGCTCTAACCAGCTGAGCTATATTCCGAACAACATATTAATTTTAGTCATTTTCTCTCGCAATTTCAAGGTCTTTTAGGACATTTTTTATGGGCTGACTTCCAGACACTTTTTAAAAAATTATTTATTGGTGGAACTCTTACCCAAAAAGGCGTCAATCGTTGCCTGAATAGTCGTAATTTCAGGCATTGCCCCCGTACCATATTCACCACAAGCCAATAAACTGGTGCGGGGTTCAATAAATTCATAACCGCGGTTTTTCAAGGTTTTGAGATTTTCTTGAGTAGCTACATTAAGAAACATTTGCGTATTCATACTTGGGCAAAGAATCACTGGAACTTCACAATTCAATTTTAAGAGAAGGGTGCTCAAAAGGTCGTCAGCGAAACCATGGGCTAATTTAGCGCCGAAATTCGCCGTCATGGGAGCGATAAGGACTAGTTTAACGTCCTGCAAGAGGCTAATGTGAGGAATTAAACCATTATCCACATCTAAACTCAACGCGACGTTTTTTCCGGACAACACACTTAATGTCGTGGGGGTCACAAAATCTTGGGCAGACTTTGTCATAATCACTTGAACATCATAATTAACTTGAAGTTTACGAACTAAGTCAGGTATTTTATAGGCGGCAATGCCTCCAGTAACACCGACAATAATTTTTGTTTTTTTTAATTTTTTTGATGGTTGCATAAAACTTTTTTGCTCCCTTTGTTTTGTTGGTCAATTAAAGAAATAACTTTTTCAGCTAATTCTTCTTTTGTTTGAACCTGATAAACATTTTCGTCATTATCTAAAATTAAGGCTTGATGCTGTGATTCCTTAATTTTATACCAATCATTAACTACTAACAAATCATAATGATTTTTAACCATTACTTCTGCTGCTCATTGCCTATCAATTTCATCTCCAGTACCATCGGCAATTAGTTTAAAACCAACGAAGTAACTTTTTGGTGATCATTCATGAAATAAAGTAATTAATTTTGGCGCTTTGGTTAAAAAAAGGATTGGTTCTTGGTCGGAAGAAATTTTTTGAGTTTGATATTGGTTATCTTTTAGTTGATTAAGTCATTCATTAAGCAAGTTTTGGTTAGATAAATAGTCATTTGTAAAACGGTGTTGTTCCTGAGTAATTCAACTCAAAAAGCTATTTGTAGAAACTATTTCTCTAACAAAAAAATCACTGACTGCCATAGTTGGAATAATTAAGTCGATAGCATCCATCTTTAAAATGCGTTCGCAGGTTTCTTTGAGGTCCTGACTAGTTTTAATTAAATAAGTTTTGACCTTTGGTAAATCGGCCAACTGTTTAATTAAATAAACCTCGGAAGTGACAAAAAAGATGGTTTCCACTTCGGAACGATGGTGAATTTTCCGCGCAAGGATTGCTCCTAATCGGCCGGTGGCAAAATTAGTGATTCCGCGCACTGCATCAATTTTTTCTGTTGTTCGTCCGGCCGTAATTAAAATCTTTTTCATATCTCTGACATTGTACCAATTTTTTTAGGTACATAAAAATTGAGTCGCTCTCCTAAGGAAAACGACTCAATTTTTTCACTTATTAATAATTAATCAGCTGTTTTGATTAAGTATGGTGTAGCAAGAATTGGTAATGGCAATAATGTAAAGATTAACATTCCAGCCACATAACCAGTTTTTCAGTAATCACTAAAGCTCTTGTCGAAATGTTTAGCAAGTTTAGTTAAGTAAACTAATTCTCCACTTAACATCAAGATTGAACTTAAAGCGATTAGGAAGATGGTTACAATTTCCATTGCCATCACAGTAGAGTGTTTGTTACCTCAATCAGCATGTTCAATTGCTAATCAGTCGCAAACGAAGGCAAAGATAATTGAAACGGCAGAAAATACTAACCCTGAAATTAGTAGCCCGTAGGCGTTTTTAGCGAATTTTTCACTTCAAACGTTTCCGGCACCATTTTTAATACCTCAAATTTCTTGGAACCCTGACATGCTTCCAGGATCTTGAGCACGGAATCCGAATGCGTAGATTGAAATGATAAAGAACGCAAAAGAAACGACCGCAATACCTAATAAAGTTAGATTTCTCTTGTACATCTTTTTTCCTCCTTATCATTTTTATTATATAAAAAAACATTTATAATAGTTTTTTTGACACAAAAAAGCAAAAAAAAGTCACTAAATATCACCATTTAATGACTTTTAAAAGATTATGCCCCTTGTTTAGAATTGATTAGAGAGCATTTGTTTGTAATAAGAAAATTGGGTTTGTTTTGCTAATCGAATTAAAGCCAACTGCAATCGTAATTCCGTAAACACCAATAATTCCTCCAGCAACAGCAAAAGGTAACCAGATTGGGAAATAAATTGGTAACACTATTGAAGCGACTAATGAATTAATAATGGCAGCGTAAACAAACCAACCAATAATAAATCCGACGATATAAACAACGGCAATTAATACAAAGTACATTCCTAAAACCGTTTTAACAATGTAAGGGTTAGAGTAACCGAGGACTTTTAAGGTGGCAATAAAACGACTATTATCATCAATAATTAATGACGTCGTTAACAGAATAATAACAAAAGCAATTAAGAGGATAGCCACAATCGCTAGAATTAGAATTAACATTACTAAATCCGAAATTTGTGCCAGAATGGCTTTAGAGGTAGCAGTCGGAATAATATTATTCATTGCCCCTTCACCCATTCCATCGTAACTTTTAGTTACATTAGTGCCATTAGCGGTAATCCCTTGCATGGCAATTGGCGAATAATCTCCATACGGCTGATAAGTAGCCACAATACTTTTGAGATCCCCAATATCATCCTTATTTGAATATTTATAGTTAAAAATCGGGAAAGCATTATGGAAGATTTGGTTAATTATTCTTCCCTTTTTCCGCTTATCAGCTTTGTCACTCTTAACATATTGAGTTAAAAAGTCTTGATAATCTAATTTACCATTAGTTAAATCTAAATTAGGATCGCCTGATATAGTTTCTCCGTTAATTTTTCAATCCGAAGCGAAAGTGCTTCCTCACTGCCATGAAAAGAAATTCTTCCAATTATAATCATCCATTTTATCAAGTTGGAGGATTTTTTTAACTTCTGCTTCCTTCATTCAAGCTTGAGATTCTCCATAACCTTCATGAATACCTACGACTTTGAAGTCTAAATTGGTTTCCAAATCTTCATTGACGAGAGTGTTATTTAAAATAGCTTCATAATATGGAGCTGGGTCGTTTGGAGAAAGAAGCCCAGGAAATAATTTAAGTTTCTTCCCACCAACACTTAACGAAACATCATTATTACTCAAATTATTAATTTGGGTAAATTTACCATCATCATCACCAACATTTCGTTGTTTGCCAAGATTCCATTGGTTCATATTGACAGTTTCACCATTTGCTTTTAGTTCTTTTTGTAAAACCGTTAAGGGGATGCTATCACCAACTTTAAGTTTCAACCTTTTTGCTAGCGATTTATTAATAACTAAACTTTGGTCAATGTTTGATTCATAAAGTTTTTTGAGAAGATTATTATTTTTTTTGTCAAATAAATTCATATAAGGATTATTTTCTTTGGTTCCATAAATTTTAAAACTTGATCCTTTTTGGTCACGAACGCGCATCAAAGTACCAGTTTGTTCAAGTTCGGGATTATATGAAACAACACCAAAACTTTGGTTATAAGTGGTTTCATTTTGGTAAGCCTCTTTTAAAAACTGTTGGACAAAATATGGGGGTCGTGAATAAGCTGCTTGAACTATTCCTTGGTCAGGACGATTACTTACAAGCGAACCATACCAAATAACAAATTTACTTAATATCGTGTTGAGGTCGGCTTCACTCAAATCCTCTGCTTTTACAGTTAGATAATAATCTTCGAGATATTCACTAGGCTTGACGGCTTGGGGTGGAAGAATTCTAAATGCTCCGACTCCATATTCGTTATTAGTGAAACCAAAATCTTCTGGAATTGTTAAGTTATCTCAAAGTTTACTATTTCAATTTGATTTCTGCTCCTTTTGGGTGTTTGTCCAAACAGTTTGAAGATTGGTAGCAGGATTTTTGCTTTGACCACCTTCGTTGAAAGAAGCAATTTTTTGATCATCTGTCATATTCCATCATGGTGCATCGGTAGTGTTAGAAGTATCGTAGTAGGTATTAGTAATTGAAAGACCAATTGAATTAGTAAGTTTAGCATAAAAACTTTGTAAAGCTTTAAAGTTATTAATTGGGTCATTTGTCTTAGCGCCTAGCTTACCATTTAGGGCTACATAATCAGGTCATTGCTTCAAGATCGTTTCGGTAATAATACTTAAACCACCTCCCGGCATCCCGTATTTACTCATAAAACGATAATATTCAGTTGAAGAGGCGATGTTTTGTCCAGAAAGGAATTTCATGTTAACAAGTGTAATGTTTGGTAGCGGAGCAGTTTTAGAACTTTGGGCTAGACGGCTAAGCTCTAATGAATAATAATGACTTGACATTTGATTTTGATAGTAGGCTTGGATAATTTTATCTAAATCATATTTGCCATATTGACTAGTTGAAGAAGTACTAGGCAAAAGTGGTAATGCAGAGAAAGAGTCTTTGGCTACTGAATACTTAAAAGTATTATCGAAACCATCTTCCGGGGCTGAATCATTAAAGGTTTTATAAAAGGTCAAAGGGTTATTATAAATTGATTCGTTATATTCTACGACTTGTTTATAATTCACTCCTGAATAAGTCATTTTTTCATTACGACGTAATAGACTTGGGGCTGCAAAAGAAACAGTAAACATAATTGTTGCTAGAAGAACGACGCCTCCAACAACACTCATTTTACCCTTGGCATCTAAGAACAAGGCCAAGCGTACTTTTTGCCCTGTAGTGTGGTCGGCAAAGCGAGCTTTAACGGCCATATCATGTTTTGAGAGCTTGACTTTACGATTACCTTGAACCAAATCAAGAGGACTTTTGCGTAAAACAATCGCTGTAATTAATAAAGCGATAGCAGTTAAAATGAATCAAAGACCAAAGATGGTTAAAAGGAATCATGGTCAGCTAAAGAAAGCTTGACCATAGTCCAAAATAAAGTAATCCATGAATTCGTTTACAAGGATGCTACTCAAACCACCGCCAAGAGCAAAACCAACGATTCCACCGATAAAACTGGCAAAGAAAGGTGTCATCACAAAGTTGAACATAATGATACCATTGCCATAGCCAGAAGCCTTGAGAACACCAATTTGACCGCGAGACTTATCAATTTGTTTTCTAATAATTAGACCAAGGCTGTAAAAGACAACCACGGCAATTAGGATTTCCAAAATTGAAGTACTAATGTTGTAAAGATTAATGACCTTAACGAGCGCATCGGTACGGTTGGCATAACGATAATTTTTATCGCCCAAGGCATAAAGGTAAGTTTTAGGTTGAATTGAAGGGCCTAAAAGTTTATTAAAATCATTATTTAATTGGGCCATTTGGTCTTCATCTGGTGTTTTACCATTAACCATTTTCAAAGAATAGAATGATTCTCATTCAGAATTAGATGTGATAGTTAAGCGACCATTACTTGAGTCGTAATTATAATATGTTTTACCATTGTCAAACTTGACTGGGCTAAGACCAAAAGCATCGGGCTTGATATAGAATAGTGCCTCTTTATAACGATTCGGGACTGGTGAGTTTTGGTCAATCACTGGCATGGTAAAATCAGCCGACCCTCCAAAACCAACGATTTGATACCAATCATAGGCTTTTTCATATTTTTGGGCATAAACCCCATCGCTTTTTTTCAGACCCTCTTTTTCCATCTGTTTGACATCTTTTTCTAAAACTTCGAGGTCTGGTTGTTTGCTAGTGTCTTTATTAAGAGGTGAACCGACTAATAGTTGGTCACCGTAATTGTCTTTTTGAATTCGAACGATGTCGCCTAATTTAAGACGGTTTTTTTCGGCAAAAACAGCATCAACTACAACATCACGATCGTTTTCTAAATCGCGTCCATCAAAGATTAAAAGTTTATCAACAGCTTGATTAGGAATGTCATTTTGAAGTGTTGTTTTAGTTAAAACTTTAATTGTTAAATTATTACCTTTATTAAAAACTTGGCTAAATTGTCGCCCCTCTGTACGCGATCAATAGAACTGCAAATCTGATTGTTGACGGTAATAATCACTTTGCAACTCATCAATAATATATTGTTGAGCGGCTACATTATTAGCCGGAATAACACTATCGGCGAAAGACTTTATTTGTCCGTATTCATAACTTTCTTGATTAAATTCGCCTTCACCTCCAGCGTCATTAGGAACGCGGTCATAGGGATCCATTTGGAGAACCACATTATGAAGATTAGAGGCATTTTTCATTAAATCATCACTGCGGAGTACCCGAGCATTAATTGATGTTAATAATGAAAGCACCATTGCCAAAAGTGCCACGAGAACTGATAACCCAACAAGTTGAGATTTTTTTCGTAAAGCATTTTTAAAGGAGTTTTTAAGCATTAAAAAAACTGCGGGCTTTGTATGTGTTTTGATAAAAATCACTTTCCTTTCTATTTTTTAATAAAAAGAAAGTTAGGAGGAGAAGTTTGCTTTTTAACAAGTCTTAAAGCTTGGGATTTAAGAGCTTTTAGTTTTAAAAATTCAATTCAGAAAACAAAAAATTGTTTTCTGGTCATGTTTTTATAATATGAAAAAGTATTTAACAATGTGCAAGTATAAACTTGTCAATGTTCGTTTGTGGTACTAATTTGCAAGTAATATTTCCAATTCAATGGCTCACAATAAGAATAATCATATGCCCCACTAATATGAATCTCGATATTTTTACTTTGACGAGCCATTAAAATAATTCCTAACAGGAGAGCAAAAAAACAAAGTAAATAAATCGAGATAGAAAATTGAATTAGTAAAAGTGTCCCTAACAAGAACGAAACAATTAGCCCCTCAAAGAATAACACCTGGGTGGCGTGAAATAAGCACCCCATTGTAAGACAAGCTCATAGAGTAACAGCGCTCAAACTAGTACGACTAAACTGAATGTTTAGTATTTTTTTTGGTTCAAATTGATCAAACTTGATTTTTTTGGTCCAAATGATAATTCAAGAAAAAACGACAAGACTAAATAATCAATTTATAAAGGTATAGATTACTTCTAAGAAAAAAGTATTTTCATAATTGAAGCCTAGAAAGGTAGTAAAAAAACGACCAAGTAAAAAAGCCGAAACTATTAAGTAAGTTCAGGACAAAAGTTCAAAAGGTGAATAATGGTGACGATTCTTAACCATTTTTTACTCCTCGATAAGACCTTAGGCTTATTCTACTAAAAAATGAAAAACTTTAGTTCTTTTCGCCATTTCATTTGCAAGGAGTTGCTACTAGGATAATTAAAGTTTTTCGCTGGCCAAGAATTCTTCAGAATTCATTTTTTGGCCATCTATTTTTGTTAACAAATTAATTTTATTAATTTCTTCATCATTCAAATTAAAGTAATCTAAATGGTGAAAATTATCTTTTAAGTGTTTAGGATTGATAGCTTTTGGAATCACGCAAATTTGTTGTTGAACTGCTCAACTTAAAGCAATTGCTGCAGGATCAACGGCATATTTAGTAGCTAACTCTTGTAAATAAGGTAAGTCACCTACCTTACCATCCATCATTGTTTGTCAACTAGTAATAGCAATGCCGTTTTCTTTAGCAAAATTTACAATATCTTGACGATTGGCATGGGGATGCAATTCAATTTGGTTAACCATTGGTTTAATACGACAAACTTTTAAAAGGTTTTTTAATTGCTCCACGTTAAAATTAGAGACTCCGATTGCTTTGGCATGACCTTCCAAATAAAAATCTTCTAGTGCTTGATAAGCCTCTAAACCGTAAGGTAGTGGTCAATGAACCAAAATAAGATCTAAATAATCAGTTTCTAATTCGGCTAACATTTTGTATAAACGGTTTCTTAAGTTCTCGGGGTTTTCCTCATTTGGTCAAAGTTTTGAGGTAATAAATAAATCACTACGTTTTTTAGATGATTGTTTTATTGCTTCGGCCACCAAATGATGATTATGGTAATGTTCAGCAGTATCAAGTAATTGATACCCAGTTTCAATTGCTTCTTTAATGGCGTTGGTACCAATTTCTGGTTCAAGAATTCGAAAAGTCCCAAAACCAACCAATGGCAACTCAACGCCATTAGCCAAAAGAATTGTTTGCTCAACTTTTTTCATTTTGTCTCCTTAGGATATAGATAGTTCAGCCAGGTTAGTAAGTGCTAATTGTTGACTATGATACCTTTATAATAAAGCAAAAACTTATGAGAAGCGAGACCCATAAGTTTTCACAAATTAATTTTTAAAAATAAGAAAATATTAAAAGTATTAAGAAGTCTTTAATTGTTTAGAAATTTCGGTAATTTCAAAATTATTTTCTACTTTATCACGAGAGTAACGGAAGATATAAACATATTCTTTAGGTCCCTCGCCTTCATGCCTTGTTGGATCATTTTCGAGACTATTACGGAAAGTTACTTTTAAGGTTTCTCCTAAAATACCAATTTCATCTTCTTCATCAATAATTAAATCGGAGAACTCAAATTTAAAGGCATCCTTTTGTCCATAAGCTTCTTGAAATTCTGCTTGGTAATCTACCTTTGGATTATTCAAGTTATCTAAAATTTGCCCAAGTAATTTACAAATAAAGGCGACACGATCTCCTTCGTTTTCGTTATTAATTCTTAATAACTTATTAAGAACAAAATCTAGGAATGAACCACTACCAATAATGGGTTCATGATTCTCATTCTCCTTCTCCGTCAAGCCTAAGATTTTCGAAGCTTTATCTGGATTTTTCAAAATCAAGGTAATTAAATTTGAACTTTGTTGTGAGTCATCTAAAGTATTTTGTGCGTTAGATTCTGTTACATCTCATTGGTAAGTGTAATTTTTAATTAAATCTCATAAACCTTTTAATTCACCTGGATCGAAATTAAAACCGTTCATTGAGTCATCATTAATTTTTTCGCCACCCTTAATCTCTAAGCCATCGGCAATTTCATTAACTATTTCGACCACATTTAGTTTTAAATAATGATCGCCAAAATCTGATGGTAAACTTGGACTTTTGGCTATTTTTCCGATTGGAGTTAAAAGAATATTACGCAAGTTCATAGCAGAGTTAGGTAAAACGTTCTTTATACTTTTGTCAACCTTATCTATTGAGTCAAAGATATTGTCAACTAAAGTTTTGATTCCTGACTCGTTGCCAAAAATTTCTTCCAATTTATTTGCTACTTCATCTTTTGATTGAATGGCGTTTGATAAATCTAAAGGATTACCACTTCAAAGCACATCTCAGCTATTTTCAGCATTGATTAGAGGAATTTTATTTAACACTAAATTAAATAAAATCTCCTTTACCTCAACACGTTTTTCAACAACTTTTTTAAGTATTTTCTTTACAGCCTCGGTTTTATCATCGTCGGGAATTCACACCAAAAACTTTTCGATTTTATCTATCAATGCATCAAAAGTTTTTTCTAAATAGGGAGCGATTCTTTGTCCTGACAAAATAGCATCTAGACTTTTAGTTAGAGCAAAACTTATGGGTTGCTCAAGTTGCCCAGCAATTATCATAGCTTCGAACTTCCCGATGCCGTCTAATTTAGTTAATTGGTCAGTAATAACTTCCACAAGTAGAGCTGTTATAAATAAAGAAATTGGGTTATTATCCTTGTCAACTCAGCGGTCAATAATTTCTTTTTGTCCCTCAGGGCCACTGAAAATAACAAAAAGCAATCTTTGTAGTGGTAGCCCTTTATAACTGTCTTCCATATTAATATCACCAACAGCGGTTTTCAAAACGGAAATAAGGTATCTAAGGTTAATTACTCCTTTAGCCCCCTCATCAATTTTCTTGAGTACACTTTCAACGGTAATTGGTGCCCCATCTCCACTTTCAACCCCTAGAACTTGGCGCATGTAAGTTTTATTATCTATTCCTTCGCTAAAAAGGTGATTTGAATCAGTGGGTTGAAAACTTCATGAATTGTCAAATAATGAAAGATGTAGTTGTAAAAATTGCAAGGCTTGAACAATGTTAACTACCGCTTCACTATAACGTTCAAAATCAGCCCCTAGGATATCATCTTCAGTTTGGGTAGCTCCTGAATTAGTTTTGAAGACACTAGCGAAGTTTTTCCCTGCAGTCTTAACTGATGAGTTAATTCTACTTGTGTTAGTAGGAATTGTCGTTTGCTTATAATCTGGATTTAGAATCAAACCAATCCCGTTCGATAAGGTTATCCACATTGCTGGCATAAATGAAGTAGCTTCCATTTTAGCATATTGGTTACCAATGGCTAAACGGTCTAGTTTATTATCCATTTTATTAATAAAGTCAGAACCCCCTTTAAAAAGAACATCTAGTTTAGCTAGTAAGTTGTCAATAGTCTCTTGGTTATCTTTGATTAAGTCAGGTAAAAGTCCATCAAGCATAGGAAGCCTTGAAACAATGTCTCCAATTGATGTCCTATCAAGTTGGCCAATCATTTGAATAATTAGTGGTAATAAATCGGTAATTTCTGATCCCAAACCTAATTTTGCGAGTAAATCACCGAATTGATTCTCCGAGGTACCTCTTTTACCATCGAGTTTAATATCACCATCTTTATTATTCGTTTTTGCTAATCATGAATTTGAAAAGTATTGGTTACTCAAATCACCAATACTTGATTCCTCACTTAAATTGAAGTCTTTAGTTTCCAATTCTTCATTAACATTTTTAGGCATTGTTTCTTTGGCTGTCAAAGTATCGTTATGTTTTTTCACAAGGTTTCAATCTAATTGGTATTGATCGGCTAAAATAATTTGTTTGGCGATATGCGAAATTCCTCCATGCATATTAGCTTGACTATTATTGATTAATGCTCAATCTTTTGATGGCATTGGGGTTGTTTCTTTTGGCTTTCCACAAGCAACAACCAAAGCTGTTGATGAAGAAGCTAGCGAAATAGCTCCTAAAAGACTCAAAATTTTTCTCATTGTTTTCCTTTCGAATAGTATTTAGAAAATAGTATTCTTTCAATAACTTGGCAATTTAAGACTTACAAGTCAAGTACGGTTCAAATCTAAGTATTTCCCACTCCTTTGTCTATTTGTTAGACCATTATATACAAAAAAACTACCCAAAGGTAGTTTTTTAAAAATATTGATAGCCAATAATAATTAACGTTTTGAGTATTGAGGAGCACGACGTGCACCACGAAGTCCATATTTTTTACGTTCTTTAATACGAGCATCACGAGTCAATAAACCAACGTTACGTAAAGCTTTACGGTAATCTTCACTAGCTTCTAGTAAAGCACGAGCAATTCCTAAACGAGCTGCACCAGCTTGTCCAGTGAAACCTCCGCCTTTAACATTGATAGTAATATCAAAGTCATGAGTAGTTCCTGTTGCTTCTAAAGGTTGTTTTAAATCTTGAACTAAGGTTTCGTAAGGAAAGAACTCAAGTGCTGGTTGCCCATTGATAATAATGTTCCCTTCACCTGGAGTTAAGATTACTTGCGCTACTGAAGTTTTACGACGTCCAGTACCACGGTAGATAACTTTTTTGTCCATTATTTAATGTCTCCTTTATTGTTTAACGCGTAAACTTGTGGTTTTTGCGCTGCATATGGATGCGATTCACCTTCAAAAACATGAAGCGCACGGAATTGGTTCGCTCCTTGAACATTTTTAGGTAACATTAAACGCACTGCACGTTCCACGATTTTTCTAGCATCCAATTCTCTTTGAACTGCTACAGTTCTACGTCTTAAACCACCTGGGTGCATTGAGTGATGGTAGTAGTTTTTCTTGGTTTCTTTTTTACCAGTAAAGACAACTTTATCGGCGTTAATAATAATAACGTGATCACCGTTATTAATATGAGGGGTGAATGAAACCTTGTGTTTCCCCCTTAGTAGTTGAGCAACTTCGCTGGCCATACGTCCAACTGTTTGCCCTTCTGCATCCACAATTCATCAATTTTTATCGATTTCTTTGTGAGTGATCATTGTAGTTTGTTTCATGTGCTTTTGTCTCCTTGACATTGCCGGGGTCTTGAAGTGTAGTAAGCTCTAACAATTATAAAGAAAAAGCCTCAAAACTTCAAGCATAAGGAGTTTATCAATCTTGATGGAAGGCGGCAAATTAATAAAAATATCCTCGATTTTTAACAATTTTGATATCTAATAATAGCATTTTTTCGATAAAAAAAACGTTCACGCTAAAATTCTCAGCACAAACGCTCGCAACTTACCGATTCGGTAACCTATTTTTTGTTACGTGATTCGTAACCTGGTTTACTATTGAATGGTTTATTGAATTTTTTTCTATCGAATTGAGCGTTAGAATGTGATGGTTTTCTAGCTTTCATTTGGTTTGAAATAGTTAATTGACTAGCGATAATCTCTAAATTTTTTGAAATGTTTTCGATATCTGTTAAAAGTTTTTGGATTTGGAAATCTTCCATTGATAAATACTCCTCATTGCGCATGCAAGTGCGTTACTAATCTATTGTACTTATTTATTTTCCATATTGAACTTTAATAAAAATATTTAGGGCTTTTTTCACCAAAAATAACAATTTAGACTTCGTTCAAACATAAAAAAAGAAGACTAAAGTCTTCTTTTGGTTTGCATTTGTAGCCACGTATTTACAATACGCTTAAGATTTACTGGCCCCTCAAATGTCTTATCTTCCACCTTTATTATACTAAATCTAGAGACGATTGCGAACTTGTGAGGCAAACAAGGTTTTTTTCCATTTCAAATGTTTGGCACCAATGGCATAAAAACTGCGTATGCATTGACCGATAAATCTCGAGAATTTCGGTATCGTTATAAACAAGGTTGGGAATATTGAAGATTGCATAACTGGAAAGATAAACTAAATTCACAATAAAATCTGCATATTGAATTGAATAATTATGTTCAGAATTAAGAAATAGCACTCGGATTGCAATGGTGAAGCCAGGCAAGACCGTGGATAATTGAACATTCAAATAACTTTCAAGGCTTCTTGCAAATTGCGTTCCAGTGCCTCTTTCATCACATTTTAATTCAATCTCTAAATGATTGTCAGGACAATTAAGCTTAATTTCTGGGAGTAAACTTTGGAGACAACGGCCAAGCATCACCTTTAAAAGATAATTATATTTTAGGTTTAGATTATGGTCAGCTTGGTTTCGTTTGTGCTGATCTCAAGCTTCGTTATTGCAAATAATTGAAATCGCTCTTTGTCCATAATCTTGTAAACGCGAAAATAAGAAAACTTTATTATGATGGTTCGTTTGATTAGCTTTTAATTCACTTTTTAGGTCTGGTCAGTGATTTGTCCGTTTAATAGTGCGTGATAAACGTTTTAAATTGGCTCACATTTGTCGTTCTTTTTCATAATTAAGAATATGTTCACCTTTTTTGTTGTTGGTCTCATCAAAGAAATAATAAAGGCCTCCCACAGCAAAAAAAGCAGTACGAGTATTGCCTGATTCATCTAAACAAAATTTTAGCTTCATCCTTAAGCCTTCTTCCTCTAAACTTCCCTTTTATTTCTTAATCAGATTAGCAATTATTTTTTGCGTCAGCCAAAATGGCATTGGCGGTGGGGATTTTTATCAAGATATTTTTGGTGATACTCTTCAGCAGGAATAAATTTAACTAATGGTTCAATTTCGGTAACAATTTTTTCATGATATTTTCTTTGTTCATAATTAGCCACCTCTTTAATTAACGGTAAAAAGTCCCTTTTATCTTGTGGTAAATAATAAACACCAGTGCGATATTGGCGCCCTCAATCGGGACCTTGACGATTTAATGTGGTGGGATCAATCGAATTAAAGAAATAATTTAAGAGTTTATTCAAGGTTATTTTTTCATCATCAAAAACGATTTGCACTGCTTCAACAAAGTTTGTGGTTGCAGAACAAACTTGTTCATAAGTAACATGGTCTTCGCAACCATTGGCATAACCAACTGTCGTTTTGATGACACCTGGTAAGCGATCAAAGAAAGCTTGTGGTCCTCAAAAACAGCCGGCCCCCAAAGTGATGACACGTTTCATATTTTGAAGCCCCCTTTCTTCCAATTTTACTAAATGAAAACAAAAAAATTGGCTCTAAGCCAATTTTTTTGTTTTCTAATCTCTTGGTAAATTATTTTGCAGCATCAATTTTTTCAGCTTTTGCTTCTTTAACAATGCTTAATTTTCCGTGACGGATGTCTGATTTTTTTCAGAAACCAAGAATTGTAGCCATAATTCCTACTCCAACCAAGATAGCAGCTATATAAAGCACAACTCCCATGCCTTTTTGCATTCCAGCTCCATTAAATAGATGCGAGTCTAGAAGAGGGAAAACACAGATTCCTCCGTGAGGCGCAGGTAAAGTAATTTTGAAGGCTCCAACAAGAACCCCAGTAACTACACCACCAGCCATCGCTGAAACTGGAACACGTTTTGGATCAGTAACCATAAATGGAATTGCTCCTTCAGTAATGAAGAATGCGCCCATTAGTCAGTTAGCTTTTGCAGCTTCACGTTCTTGTCCAGTTCATTCCTTACGGAAAATAACTGTACATAAAGCGATTCCTAATGGTGGAACCATTCCACCGGCCATTGCTGCAGCCATAATATTTGTAATTAATGGATCGTGACCCAAGTCACCATTAACTGATAAGGTTCCAAGAACATAAGCAATTTTGTTAATTGGTCCACCCATATCAATACACATCATGAGACCAATTATAGCGCCAAGAACTATTAAAAGATTATGAGTTGCTAGTCATCTTAAGCCTTCTTGAATCCCTCATAGTGCATAACCTAAAGGTATATTGATAGCAAACATTGTTATCCCAATACCTAATAACGAAAGAACCGGGATGAAAACAATATCTCTTACTCCTTGGAATGAACGTTTGAATTTTTTCATTCCTAAAGTTAAACCAAAGACGATAAGAGCTGCCATATATCCACCGGCCATTGCTCCTAAGAAACCGGAAGTCATCGGAATATTTTGCGGGAACAGACGTGACCATAAGGCTCCCCATGGATTTCCCACTGCAGGGTTACCACCCATACCAGGGACATAGTTATATGTTCCATACATTCAACCACCGGTATTATCGGCAATTAAACCAGCAACCATTCCGGGCATTAATCCTTGAGGTCCTACGATTGTGTAGGCGATATAAGCACCAAGAATTGGCACCATCATCATCATTGAGATTTTCCCAATTGCTGCAAATCAACCCGCAGCTTTATTTGTAACTCCGAATGCGCCTTTGGCATCAGAATTTCCAGCAGCAAAATCAATCAAGAAGGCGATTCCAAGAATGATTCCACCAGCAACTACAAAGGGTAGCATTTTAGAAACCCCTGCTAAAAAGTTCCCTTTAACGTCTTTGAATTTCTTCAAGGACATATCGCCGAAACCTTCACCATCATCTTTTTTCAGACCCTTAATTTCAACTAATTTTGGGTTATTTTTGTAATCTTTAATGATTTCTTTACCTTTATAGATGACATCTTTAGTATTGGTATCGATAACCTTTTTACCGTTGAAACGGCTCATACCCTCAATTGCTTTATCGTGAGCTAAAATAATGTATTTTGCGTTGTCGATATCTTCTTGAGTTAAGCGATCTTCGACTCCACGACGCCCTTGGGTTTCCACTTTAGCAGTTAACCCTAAGTCATGAGCAGCCTCAAGCAATTTATCTTGGGCTAAATAAGTATGGGCAATTCCTGTTGGACAAGCAGTAATTCCAACTACATCATAATGACCACTTTTATTGGTTTCTTTTTTGGCCTCAGTATTTGCTTTTTCTTTAGGGACGCTAAAAGCTTTTTCTAAAGTAGCAAAACTATCTGCTTTGCGTAATGCTTCGACAACTTTTGGTTTTAATAAATAACCAGAAAGTCCTGCTAAAGCTTGTAAGTGTTCATCACCGTCTTCACCATTAGTAGCAATCATAAAGATTAAATCGACTGGTTTGTCATCTAAACTTTCTCATTCTACAGGATGTTTTAAACTTAAGAAAGCGATGGTTGATTTCTTGACTGTTGGGGTCAAGGCATGGGGGATGGCAATACCATCACCCATTCCGGTAGAACCTTCCTTTTCACGAGCTTTAATAGCTTTAACAAAATCAGTTTTACTACTAATGATTTTGTCTTCGCTAAGTTTCGCAGCTAAAAAGTCGATAACTTCAGCTTTTGACTTTAAATCTTCGTGAAAGAAAGATGTTCCCTTATGAAATAAATCTTTTACTTCCATTTTTCTCCTTCTAATTGTTGAATGCTAATTTCATTAAGATGTGCTTCAATAGCTTTTTTAGTACCTAGCCAAGGAGCAAAAGCGGTGGCTCCTCCAGCGCTAGCAGCATATTTTAAAGTTTCTTCCACTGATAATTTTTCGTAATAGCCAAAGGCAAAACCAGCTAACATCGAGTCTCCGGCGCCAACAGAATTGACCACCTTACCTTTGGCAATGCCAATTTTGTAAGTTTTACCTTTATTAGCAAAATAATATGACCCTTGGCCACCCATACTTAGAAGCACGTTGTTAGCTCCTAAACTACGCAATTCAGCAACCATTTTCTCAATTTCTACAAATGAATAACTTTGCTTAATTGGTTGCTCTAAAACTTCTGCGATTTCTGCCAAATTTGGTTTGATCAAGTATGGTTTACTTTGAAGTCCTAAACGTAAAGGGTCCTTGGTGGTATCTAAGAAGTAAGTAACTTCTTTCGCTTGACAAATATTACCGATTTCTAAATAAAGGCTTTTATTTACCCCTTGCGGTAGACTGCCTCCTGCAATGACAAGATCACCTTTTTTAAGTTCATGACGAAGGAAATTCAAAAGGGATTCTGTCGCTTCATTAGAAACTACATCACCTAAACCATTTAATTCGGTTTCTTGGTGAGCAGCAAGGTTCTTAATTTTGTAATTAATTCTTGTTGCGCCATCGAAATAAACAAATTCGTGGTTTAGTTTTTCCTTTTCAAAATCCTCTTCAAAAAGCGTTTTATTGTTGTTACCTAAAAAACCGGTTGCCAAAACTGGGCTTCCTAGTCGGTTTAATACGATGGCAACATTAATTCCCTTTCCGCCGATTAAAGAATATGAGTGTTGATAATAATTAGTTTCACCCAAATCAATTTGATTACATTCAATGGCACAATCGAGCGCCGGGTTTGCGGTAATCGTATAAATCATGATAATTCTCCTTTTGGTGATTCAGATTGCTAGTTTAAATTAATTAAGTGTTAGTAAATAATTGACCAATAGTTAGTTAAATTAAGCTAAATAAGGTGGATTTTCATCCAAAAATAAAAAAGCTTTGGAAACCAAAATAAAAGCACATTTTTTCTCAACAAATAGATTTCCAAACTTTATTATACTAAAAGTGCTTTCAAGACAAAACTTTAAAAGTGCTTTTCAAAAAGAAAAACCCCTAAAAGGGGTCGCGAAAGACAAGTGATTAGTTCATATCGTGTTATTTTTCCTTATTTGTAATAGTTAATAAAACTATTACGTTATCCAAAAAAGCAACTAAATATCAAATAACCAAGTGACATTGTTTGTCTTTCTGGGTTTATTCTAACATAGTTTCTTTTAAAAAAAGGATTAGTTATTTGAGAATGATTTTTTCTAAGCAAAGTCCTTCTGAAGGAGCAACTTTAGGAAATTTTTGCACCTGCGGATTTTCAAGAAATTTGCTTAAATCTGCCGCTTGATATTTTTTTCCTTCATAAACCGCTAGAATGGCTCCCACTATCATCCTAATTTGGTAGCGAATGAAAGTAGGACCTTGAATTAAAAAACTAATTTGTGAACCATGATGTTCAACGGTAATATTTTTAATTTCTCTTCAAGTGGCTTGTGGTTGCTGGGCAATTTCGGCTTGGCTTAAACCACAAAAATTTTGAAAGTTATGATGACCAATAAAAACTTGGGCTAATCTTTGTAGTTCATCAGCCACTAGTTTTCTTCCGTGTCAAAGTAAACTATATCGTTGTTGGTTTAACACTCAAGACTCACTCAAAGTATAACGATAGGTTTTTTCTTGGACCATTTGGTGAAGGTTAAAATCGGTATCGACAACTTCAATATTTTGGATATGTAAGTCTTTCGGGAGGGCCTTATTTAAAGCGTGTTGAAACCTTTCTAAATTTTGTGGTTGGAAAGCACATGTTAGAACGACTTTTTGGTCTAAGGCATGAACTCCAGCATCAGTTTTTGATGCTCCTAAGGTTTTGAAGTCCGTTGTTTTGGTGACTTTCTTTATTGCTTGATTTAAAGCTCCTTGTATCGTTTGTTGGTGTGGTTGAATAATTCAGCCCGCATAGCCACTTCCATCATAGCTCAAACTCAAAAGGAGTTTCGTAGTATCTTTACTTCAACTCATTAGTAAGAAAGCAAACGATCGATGTATGGAAGATGTAATCAAGGTTGGCTAGTTGGAGCGATTTTGAAGTAGACAATTAGTCAAGCCACAAAAGCAACGTTGATACAGAAAATTAACCAATCTTTTCAATTAAATTTGAATTGTACATAACGCGTTCTTTTGCCGTGTGGATTATAACCACGAGCATCCATGGCAAACGCTAAGTCCTCAGCCTTTTGGAACGAAGACACCAAGAGCGGAATAATCAACGAAGTTAGTCCTTGCACTTTATCTTTGAATTTACCATTTTTGATATCGATTCCGCGTGAAGCTTGGGCCTTCATAATTCGCCCCGCTTCATCAATTAGAGTTGGAATCATTCTCAAAGCAATCGAAATAATCATCGAAATAATATAGACTGGAATCCCAATTAATTTTAAAGGGAAGAGCAAGTCTTCGATAGCTAAAGTCAGTTCCATTGGTTGAGTTGAGCCTGTTAAAATGGTGGTTAATGTAATCATTAAGTAAATCCGTCAACCCATTAAAAAAGCAGAGTAAAGTGCCTTTTCACTAAATCACATTGCTTTTCATTTGAAAAAGTGACCTAAAGGAATTAAACCATTAATGGCATCAATAATATTGGGGTCAGTTTGACCTTCTAAAGCATTTCGAAAATCAGGGCCAATAAAACCGCTAATAGTGCCGTTGCTATGCTTATGTAGGATAAGGTCTTTACCATTTTCGAACAAGTTACTATTCGCCAATGTTTGAAGAAAATTATTATTGGGATGCATCACGAAGAGGTTAATTAATAAAATAACGGCAAAAATAAATAATACTGGCACGAAAAGTTGGCCAAGAGTCCGTCAACTTAATTTCGATAAAGCAAAAAGTCCTAAGACAACCGCAGTTAAGAAAAGATAACCGGTATAACCTATTGGTAAAAAGACGGCCACTATCAAGAGAATAATCATAATAAATTTTAAACGTGGATCCATTTTATGGATTACGGAATTACGAGGTAAATATCGTCCGAAAGTAACTCTCATTTAACTATTCCCCTTTCTAGTGGTCTTTAGTTTCACTTTGATAAGCTTCAACAAAGTCATCAATTGTTCGAATTTGGTGATTTGTTAAATCTAAACCTTGATCACGAAGCTTGTAAAGTAATTGGTAAATTTTTGGTGGTTCAATTTCGATTTTTTCTAACAGCTTATTATCGCTAAAGATTTCAAAAGGAGTTCCTTTACTAATTACCTTCCCTTTGTTCATAACGACCACTTCGTCAGCTAGATGAAGTACTTGGTCCATATTATGGGTTACCATAATAATGCGTTTTCCTTGATTCCTATTCAAGCGTAAGAAAAGTTGCATGAATTCTGCTTCTCCTTCAGGATCTAACCCTCCGGTTGGCTCATCCAGCACAAGCGTATTACCATTCATGGCGAGAATTCCGGCAATGGCCACACGTCGCTTTTGCCCTCCAGAAAGTTCAAAAGGAGAACGCGTCAAAAGGTTGGCTGGTAAATCAACAACCTTTAATAATTCAGGAACTTGTTTTAAAACTTCGGTTTTGTTTTCACCAAGGTGGATTGGGCCAAAAGCAATATCCTTTTCCACAGTTTCCTGAAATAATTGGTATTCAGGAAACTGAAAGACTAGGCCAATCTCTTTGCGTAATTGTTTGACGTCATAGATTTTTTTAATTCCTGCTGGGATTTGGTAGTCACCAATCACTGTGCGACCTGTTTCGGTAATTAACAACCCGTTTGTTAATTGGATTAAAGTTGATTTTCCAGAACCAGTTGTACCAATAACACAAGTTATCTTTCCCTTCAGGAATTCAAGAGTCGCTTCATCTAAAGCATGAAACTCGAAGGGAGTTTTTGGAGAATAGGTATAAGAAACGTTTTCTAAAACTATGTTTCCGGTAAAATCATATTTTTTGTGATGTCTTTGCGCTTCTTTAGCCTCTTTGATTCATTGGCGTTGGAGATGTTTTTTCTTATTTATTTTTTTTGTCATAATTCCGCCACCAACTCATCCATTGTGCTTGCTTTCTTTAACGGTAAGCCTGCCTTTTTAAAAGCCTCTTGCACTTGATAAACAAAAGGCATGCCTAAATGGATTGATTCTAAAAAACCAATATCACCAATAATTTCGTGAGGAGTACCAAATCTAATCGCTTCCCCTTGATTCATCACTAAAACCTTATCTGCGTTAAGGATCTCATCCATATCATGAGTTACCGAAAGAATGGTCTTATCTCCTTGGTCACGTAAATTGACCATAATTTCTTTGATTTCGCGCTTCCCTTTCGGGTCTAACATACTCGTTGCTTCATCAAAAATCAAAATTGAAGGGTCAAGAGCAATAGCACTTGCAATTGCTACCCGTTGTTTTTGGCCTCCACTTAGGTTTAACGGTTCTGAATCTAAAAACTTTTCCATTCCCACTAATTCGGCAGCATTCTTAATAATTTTGCCCATTTTTTTCGGATTAACACATTTATTTTCTAAACCGAACGCAATATCCGCACGAACTGTTGAGCCAATAAATTGGTTATCAGGGTTTTGAAACACAATTCCTAAAAATTGGCGCACTTGATCAATATTATGACTTGTCACGAGGTTACCAAACATTTCAATGGTTCCTTGGTTATGGTTAAGAACCCCAATTAATAGTTTTGAAAGAGTCGATTTACCAGAACCATTATGACCAATCACAGCAACATATTCACCTTCTTTAATTTGAAAGCTAACATGTTTTAAAACGATAGGCGTTGAAGGTGAATAGCGGAATGACAAATCATTTACCGCAATCGCGACATCGCTAAGTTTGGCTACCTTCGCATTTCTTCCCCGTTCACTAACAATTCTTTTAAATTTATAGTAAATCTTTTTTGCTTGACGATATTCGTGAAGATAAAGCTCATGGTCTTTATGACCGACTCGGTGACGTTCCAAGTTCCGTTTGGCTTGCTTATAATTCACTTTAAATGCCTTATTATGTAAGACCTCAAGAAATTCTTTCTTGGCCTTTTTTTCAGCTTCTTTTGCTTTTAAAAATTGTTCCTTGCTAATTTTATCTTCAAGAAACTGGCGCTTTGCTTCAAAGAAATCATTACTTGCCGACATTTTGTAATGATAAACTTTGTTGAGGATTTTTTCATATTCCTCAAGGTCTTTATTTGTTAGTCTATTAACTAAAAATTCGTCTAATTCCATTTTTACTCCTTGAGAACCCTCTTTTATTTTTGCTACACAATATTAATAAGTTTATACAATTTATAAATAGGGGGCAAGTTGAATTAAAAAAAATAAACCAGTAATGGTTTATTTTTAAACTAGTTCAATGATAACCATCGGTGCATTATCACCTTTACGGTTATCAAGTTTTAAGATACGAGTATATCCACCATTACGAGTTTGGTATTTTTTGGCCAAATCGGTAAATAGTTTATCTACTGCTTGTTTATTTTTGTCATCTTGGACATTGCGAAGGTAGGCAATTGCTTGACGACGAGCGTGTAAGTCACCACGTTTTCCCAAAGTAATCATTTTGTCGACATGTTTTCTCAACTCTTTAGCACGAGTTTCGGTGATTTCTAAACGATCATTAATGATTAGTTCAGTAGTCAAGTTGCGCATTAATGCTTGTTCTCAAGCGGTGTTTTTTCCACGTTTTTGAATATATGACATTGTCTAATTATCTCTTTCTATATTGCTAGCTAGTAAAAGTAAGTCTAGACTTGTTTAAAGTTTAGTTCTAATTGCGCTACTTTATCTTTGATTTCTTTAAATGATTTGCGTCCTAAATTACGGATTTCTTGAATTTCATCTTCAGTATGCGAAATTAATTCACGTAAAGTATCAATTCCTGCTCGTTTCAAGCAATTCAAACTACGTTGAGTAAAGTCTAAATCGTCAATTGGTTTATCCAATTCTTTTTCTTCTTCACTCATAGTACCAATTACTTCAATGTGGTCTAGTTGGTCTTTTAAATCAACAAAGAGATTTAAGTGAGCAACTAGTACTTTGGCAGCAATGGCAATAGCATCTTTGGCTGAAACTGATCCATCAGTTTGGACTTCGATTTCTAATTTTTCCAAATCAATTGAACGACCAATTTTGGTTTGTTCAACATGATAAGCCACTTTTTTAATTGGCGAATAATTTGAATCAATTGTAATAACGCCAGTTTCTAAACCTTTTTCTTTTTTATTTTCTTTAAATGTTTTGTAACCGCGTGAGTTTTTAGCAAACAAGGTTAAGTTTAAGACTCCACCTTCGCTAATTGTAGCGATTTCTAGGTCTTTATTAAGTACTTCGACTCCGGCAGGAACTTCTAAATCACCACCTAAAACAGGACCTTGGACATCTGTTTTAATTTTTAATTCCACCACTTCTTCATCTTGAAACATGTTGGGATCAATTTTTAAAACCATTTGTTTTAAATTTAAAATAATGCGAGAAACATTTTCAACAATTCCAGGGATTGATGTGAATTCATGAGCAGCACCTTCAATTTTGATTGCGTAAATGGCAGCTCCAGGTGTAGCAGCAAGCAAAGTACGACGAAGAGCATTACCCAGAGTAACTCCGAATCCTCTTTCTAAAGGTTCTACCATAAATTTTCCAAATGATTTGTCTTGCTCTTCGATTAGAAGAGAAAATTCAGGTCTCATAAATTGTTTCATCGATTAACCTCTTGGGCGTTTTCTTGGACGCACTCCATTATGTGGGATTGGTGTGGTGTCTTTAATAGCAGTAATATCTAGACCTGTCGCTTGCAAACTACGAACAGCAGCATCACGACCTGGGCCTGGACCCTTAACTTCGACTTTAACTGTTTTAACACCTTGGTCAATTGCTCCTTTAGCAGCTGCTTCAGCAATTAATTGGGCTGCATAAGGAGTTGATTTTTTTGATCCTTTGAAACCAAGCGCTCCAGCACTTGATCATGAAAGAACATTTCCTTTTTCATCACTCACTGTGACAATTGTGTTATTAAAAGTTGAGTGAATGTGAGCAATTCCTTTAGGAATATTTTTTTTGATTTTTTTCTTACCTTGTGGTTTTGGATTAGCCATTGTTATAATTCTCTCCTTCTACCTATTTTTTCTTGTTCGCAACAGTTTTGCGAGGCCCTTTGATTGTACGGGCATTAGTTTTTGAAGATTGACCACGTGCTGGTAAGTGTTTACGGTGACGTAAACCACGATAGCTTCCGTTTTCCATTAAACGTTTAATGTTTAAAGCGGTTTCGCGACGTAATTCTCCTTCAGTTTTGATTGTTGATAATTCGTTTGAAATCGCTTTGATTTGTTCTTCACTCAAGTCTTTTACACGAATATCTTCGCTAATTTTTGTTTTTTCTAAAATTTTAGTAGCGGTTGGGACACTTACTCCATAGATGTAAGTTAAAGCAACTACTACTCTTTTATCATTGGGGATTTCTACTCCACTAATACGAGCCATGCTTCGATGATTCCTTTCACTTTTCTAATTAACCTTGACGTTGTTTATGCTTGGGTTGAGCACAAATAATCATAACGCGACCTTTGCGGCGAATAACGCGGCAGTTATCGCACATTTTTTTGACAGATGATCTAACTTTCATCGTTCACAACCTCCGTTTTTCCGTTTCTTTTTAATCAAAAAACAACTTAGTTAACCTAAGTAGCCTTGATTATTAATGTATGTTACTTAAGTTATAAAAATAAGTTTTCATCACTTTTACTTATAACGATAAGTAATTCTTCCACGTGTCATATCGTATGGGGAAATTGCTACCGTTACGCGATCACCAGGTAAAATGCGGATGTAATTCATACGGATTTTACCTGACACGTGGGCATTGATAACGATATCATTTGATAATTTCACTTTGAAAACTGCGTTAGGTAAAACTTCAATCACAGTACCTTCAACTTCTAATAAGTCTTCTCTTGCCATTCAAGTCTCCTTCGTCTAATTTTCCTTGTTCATTTTGGGAATTGATAGTTTAGTTAAAACTTCAGCTCCATCATTGGTAACAACCAATGTGTGTTCAAAATGAGCAGCCATACTTTTGTCGGCTGAAGAGACAGTCCAATGGTCTGCTCCAACTTTGGTTTTGTGAGTGCCGATTTGAACCATTGGTTCAATCGCAATCACCATTCCGGGTTGGAGACGCATGCCAGTTCCTGCTACTCCATAATTTGGAATGTAGGGATCCTCATGCATTTCTTGGCCAATTCCATGACCAGTATACTCACGGGGCAAAGCAAAGCCTAGTTGTTCGATATAAGTTTGAATCTCTGCTCCGATATCTCCAATTCGAGTACCGGGTCGAACAATTGCAATGGCTTTAGCTAAAGCTTCTTCAGTCGCTTTAACGAGTATATCATGTTTTGGTTCTTTTGCGAAGCCACAAATTTTTGTAAAAGCCGCATCGGCATGGTAACCATCATAGATGCAACCACAATCAATTGACACAATATCGCCATTTTGAATTACTCGATTTTGTGGAATCCCATGAACAAGCTGGTCATTAATGGAAATACAAATTGTGTTGGGATACCCATGATAGTTTAAAAAGTTAGATGTCGCCCCTTTTTCGGTAATAAAATCGGCGAATTTTTTATCGAGATCTAAACAGTTAACCCCAACTTGGGTTTCCTTTTTAAGCATTTCAATCGCTTCAGCTAAAATTTGTCCTGCTTTACGCATTTTAATAATTTCGACCGGATTTTTAATTGTCACCATTATTCAGTTTCAATTCCTTTACTATCTCTTGATAAATATTTTCTGGATTACTATCATGAGCAGAGACATGAATAGTAATTTCTTTAGCTTTGTAATAATCGATTAGGGGAGCAGTTTCTTTATTGTAAGCCTCTAAACGCGTTTTGACTTTTGATGGTTCGTCATCAGGGCGACGAATTAATTTGGTACCATCAAAATCACAAATTCCAGCCACCTTTGGAGGACGGTTTTGTAAATTATAACTACGTTTACATTTTGGACAAATTCAGCGTCCCGAGATTCGCTCAATCAAGACAGATTCTGGCACTTCTAGGTAAACAACTTTATCGACTTTAGCATTATAATTGGCCAAAATTTTCGTTAAAGCTTCAGCTTGGTCAATAGTTCTTGGGTAACCATCAAAGATTAAGTTATCGTGAATCTTTGCTAAGGCACATTCAACCATTTGGTTAACAATTTCATCGGGCACTAATTTACCGTCATTCATGTAACGCTTCGCTTCTTGACCTAAAGTCGTATCATCGGCGATATTTTTGCGAAAAATATCGCCAGTAGAGAATTGTATCATTTTGTTACGATTTACTAAAAGTTCAGCTTGGGTTCCTTTTCCCGAACCAGGGGCACCGAGTAGAATTATATTCATTAGTTTCCATCCTTCTTAACTTGTTGTTTCAGTCATTATTCAGTCTTAAAATTAAGTTAATTTTGCTTTTAGACCCCTTTTGGCAAGCCCTAAAAGAAAGAAAAGCCTAAAAACAATTTTTAAGAGCACAATAATATTAACGCACCAAAAATAAAAAAATGGAAATGTTGGGTGTGTTTTTGAAAGGATAGCCATGACAGCTCTTACTTGAATTAACCTTGTACTTTGAATTTTAGACCTTTGTGTCGTGGTCGGAATTTCCGGTTTTTACCTTTGGTTTGCTAAATGGTATCACGATTGAAAAGTTTTAGAAATCAATAGTGGTCATGACCTAATTGATTCGCATACCATGGGCCAACTTGTCGAGACTTTTCAAAAGAAATTAAACCTCACTAATTATGTTATTGAATTCCAAGATAATGATTACGAGCGTCGTCTTTTTTGAAACCTCAAACGAAGAGAAAAGAAGATTATCATTACAAAACGGATTTTTCCATCGGTAGGTTACGAACTTGATTATCTAATTAGTCGCTTATGAATCGCTTCTAAAGAACTAGAACATAACCGTTTATTAATTACTTATAAATGGGTAGTGAAATTTTTGCCTTATCTTTACTTAGCATTAATCGGTCTTTGCTTTATTGGCCAAACCGTGGTTTTCTTTTTGGGCTTAAATCAACAAGAAGTCTTAAGTAATTCGGCCCTTGATTTTCTTTGAACGAACCCTATTTTTGCCTTTTTAGTATTTATCTTCTTCGCTTTATGAGTCTTTAACTTTTATATTGCCTTTGATTTAAAAACGAAAGTAGAGCAACTTTATAACAAAGAAGTTGTACCGTTAGTTAAAGAAATCTTAGATTTTTATACCTTCGATTTTTTTGCAGCACGCCAATACGCTCAGGAAATGCGTTTACCTTATGCCTTCACTTTTCGTAACCGCTTAGATAAATGACTTGGTCCCTTTGTTTATTAACGAACCGTCTAATTTAAAAACCTAGGTGCAAGAAACACCTAGGTTTTTAAAGTTGGTCTTTTAGGCTTGGCCTCAACCTTTAGCCTTTCATTCGGCTAGGATAGATTCACGCCCTTCAGGGGTATTTAAACGATCCTTGTAATTTTGGTAACGTTCACGACATTCTTTTAATTCTTCAAAAGCTTCTTTTTCATCACCTCAACCATGAATTTCAACATGTTTCTTTTGCAAGGTTTTATATTGCAAAAAGAAGTCTTCGATTTCATCACGGTAGTGTTGAGGAACATCATTTAAAGATTTAAAGTCTTTAAAACGTGGGTCATCAGCAAAAACCCCAAACAATTTCGTATCAATTTCACCTGCATCAATCATTTTAATCGAGCCTAAAATTCGAACATTTACTGAGACACCAGGAAAAGTTGGATATGTAGCTAACGAAATGACATCCAATGGATCGCCATCTCAATCTAAAGTTTCTTCCACCATTCCATATTCTCCGGGATAGAAGTTAGCCCCGAATAAAACTCGGTCAAGTTTAATTCGCCCGGTTACTCCATCTACTTCATATTTATTTGATGACCCTTTCGGAATTTCCACAATCATGGGAATAACATTATTTTTTGACATCTTTTTCCTCTCTTATACTATTTTCGATTATCCTAATTTTATAATAATATTAATTTTATGTTGAAAATTTTCAATATAAGGAGCATAGGAATGCAGAAAAAAAAGACCCCTTTAAAATCACGACATAATTACTTTTGAGGTTATAAAACTGATTTTTCTGAAATTAACCATCGGAACGCTAGTTTAATTTGACATGATTATTTTCATTTAACTACCAAAAAAATAGTGCTAATGGCCTTAATGTTAGCTCTAAATATTATCATGACTATTTTTTCCAAATACGTTTTAGGCTTGGCCCCAATTGGCGGCTTCTTTGTCATTGAAATTTCTTTTTTCACCGTGCTCTTATTCTTAATGATGACCAATTTCTTTTATACGTTTATTTTTTTTGAAATTACTGTTTGGTTTCGGTTTTTATTAGGAAGTGAACCAATTGGACTAATTGCCATGAATTTAATTGACGGTTTTTTTCTTGTCTTCTTTGCTTTAAGTGTTTTTCTTTTTAAAAAGTGAGAAGTAACTTTTCAAGTGAAAAACCATTTGAAGAAACTTTTCATTTTTGAAATAGTAGCCTTTATTATTATCAGCATCATCACTGCTGGTTTTGCTGTATTAATGAACTGAGCCTTTTTATTGAATTGGTATTTAGTGCCTACTAGTAAGGGTTTATTAGCCATGATTTTCGGATTAAATATTGCCAAGAGTGCCATTAACGGTGTGCTTTATTTTGCTTTATATAATGTCCTTATTGTTTTATTAAAACATTATCAAATCTAATTTTTTTTTTAAACA
Organism: Entomoplasma freundtii; assembly: GCF_002804205.1. Classification (GTDB taxonomy): domain Bacteria; phylum Bacillota_I; class Bacilli_A; order Mycoplasmatales; family Mycoplasmataceae; genus Williamsoniiplasma; species Williamsoniiplasma freundtii. The sequence continues at coordinate 668,341 of NZ_CP024962.1, read as the reverse complement.
AAAACTTGTTTTTATTAATTTCTTATTTATAATTTTTATAAAGAGGAAAACATCATATATGAAAAAAGATAAAAACGCCAAAGAGATGTTTAGTTCGATGAAACGAGATTTTCATCGAACACATCATGAAAACGAAGCTGATCATGGCAACGATCATAAAGACCATTATCATGGCAAAATTCACTACGATAAAAGCGGTCATGCTGACAAAATTGACCCAAACGAATTCAAAGCCAAAACTTATTTTAAATATACGAAAAAAAACTTAACCTTTAAAATAGCCGCCTCAGGTGTTGTCTTAGCCCTTTCTGTGGCTGTCTCTGCCTTAGACATTGTTTTCGAATCATTTTTAATGTTTCCTATTGGACAAGTTTATATTTCGTTCCGTTTCCTAGATACTATTGTTCTATTAATCGGTTTACCTGTCTTGGGACCAATATTTGGTTCATTAGTAGGCTTACTTGAACCTATTTTCCATAACTTGATTCATGGGATGGAGCATGGGTGAATCCAACCTCTAACGGATTCCTTAACTAATGTCATCATCATCTTTTTAACTTGAGCAATTTATTACCTACTATTTAGAAATTCTCCTTATCACCGTGACCCGAATAAGAAAAAAGATTGGTTAAAGCGAATTACCCCGGCCTTTATCCTTTCTGTTTTGGCTGCCTTGATTGCGACTGCCTCACTATTTTTAGCCCTTTATATTCAGTCTAAAACTGGTTGAGGTATTCATGACCACGATCACGATCATGCCCATCATTTTAGTGATTTATTACAACACCATGACCATGATCATGGAGGCAAACCGAGTGTTGGTTGAAGTAACATTACAAGCAATGTCGCTTACTTCTTCTTTGCCATCTTTGGAATTAACTTATTGCGTTATGCAATTGCCTATTCGCTTTTTGTAGTCATTGAAGGTCGTCTTCGTCCACTAAACCACCGTTATCGTTAAAAGAACTTGATTTTTTCGATAATAAACATTCTTAATAGTTCCCGAACTTGTTCGGAACTATTTTTTTTGTTTTAGTATAATTGAAACGAGTGATTGAGGTGTTAATGAGCAAATTTGTTTCCCGCAAAGAGTTGCACGCCGAAGAAATTCAACAAGTCAATCGAGATATTACGAGTTTGCAAGATAGCACTCGAGATACGCAATTTCTATCGGCCATTATTAAAATTTTGACAGAAATTGATTATGAATATTTCAATGAGTTAATTCAAGACTTGCGTAGCACCTTTGACATTGATAAATATTATTTTGATAGTGATAAAAACAAAAATGGGATGAGTAACGAAGTGCTTCATCTTTTAGAAAATCATATTCAAGAGTTAATGAGTATGAGTTTAGATTCAGAAAAAATAATAAACCAAAATGATAGTTTGAACCATGGAGTGATTGAAGTCTCGTCAAGTTTATACAAACAACAAATAGCGGCCTCAAAGGCCATTGAAACAAGTTATACACAAAAACTAGCTGATTTGGTGCCTTTATGAGAAGAAAAAGGTAAGGTTTTAACTCGGAACCAATTTGAACCACAAGTTCTCACTGGTTTAATGAAACAAAATGAACATTATGATACATTAGCTATCCTAAAATTTACCCACGACCTAATGCAAAAAGAGATTACAGCCACTCACGAACAAAAAAACCGTTATAAAATTAAGTTTAAATGATTTCTCATTGTTGCTCCAATTCTTTTAATCGGGATAGTTTTAGCAATAATTTTGCCGTTTTTTATTTAATTAAGTATTTAAAGGAGAATTTAATAAATGTCGAAAAAAATTGTTGTTGCCGTTGATGGAACAGCCGGAAGTGGCAAATCAGCAACCTTGAAAAAAGTAGCTACACAAATTGGCTATACCTTTATTGATACTGGTTTAATGTATCGCGCCTTCACCCTTTTAGGACTTAATAAAAAAGTTGATTTTAAAAACTCGCAAGAATTAATTAACTTAATTCCCGATTTTGACTATGTTGTCAAAAAAGATAAAGTTTTTTTAAATGGCCAAGATGTTAGCAACAAATTAGCCAGTCCGGAAATTTTGGCAAATATTAACGACATTACTCCTATTCCGGAAATTCGTGAATTAATGGTTCAAAAGCAACGGGCATTAGCGCAGACTAATCAAAATGAGGGAATAATTATGATTGGTCGGGATATCACAAGTGTAGTCTTGCCAACAGCAGATCTAAAAATCTATCTTGATGCCTCTTTAGACGCTCGTGCTCAACGCCGGTATGAAGAAACCCGGAATGAAAAGACAAATAACACTGATTTAGCTTTTATTAAAAAAGCTTTGGCCGAACGAGATGCGAGTGACAAAAACCGTCTTGTCGGTCCGTTAGTATTAACTAACAACACTTGATATTTGGATAATTCTACAATGTCACTAGACCAAACCGTGGACACAATTATCGCTAAAATTAAGCAAATGGAGTAAAAATGAAAAAGAAGAACGTTATTGCTATTATTGGCCGACCGAATGTTGGAAAATCTTCCCTTTTTAATCGGGTTATTAAAGAAAAAAAAGCGATTATTGAAGATCGGCCTGGAGTCACTCGTGACCGGATTTATGGAAGCGCTGATTGACTAACTCGAGATTTTATTGTGATTGATACAGGGGGGATTACTTTAGAAAACGCCACCTTTGCCAAAGAGATTAAATTGCAAGCAGAGATTGCGATGGCTGAAGCAGATGTTATCGTTTTTGTTGTTAACCACCAAGAAGGTTTATTGCCTGATGATGAAATGATTGCCAAATTATTGTATAAAACAAAAAAACCTGTCATTTTGGCAGTTAATAAATATGATCGAAAAATGAACCAAGATGAAACTTATCATTACTTGACACTTGGTTTTGGCGAACCATTTTTGATTTCGTCAACACATGGGATTGGGATTGGTGACTTGCTTGATGAGATTATTCACAAATTACCCTCACCAAAAGAACAAGACCAAACGCCTTATCCAAGTGTGGCCCTGATCGGGAAACCTAACGTAGGAAAATCTTCGCTTATTAATACCCTTACTGGTGAACAACGAATGATTGTTTCACCAATCCCTGGCACAACCATTGATGCTGTGGATAGTTTAGTGAAATATAACGGCAAAAATTATCTTTTTGTAGACACAGCTGGAATTCGCCGCAAAGGGAAAATCGAGAGCTTAGAAAAATATAGTTACCTAAGGTCATTGGGGGCTATTAACAAAGCTGATTTTGTGCTCTTGATGATGGATATGTCTGAACCAATTTCTGACCAAGATACTAATATCGGTGGTTTGGCTTTTGAAGCCCAAAAGCCAATTATTATTATTGGTAATAAATGGGATTTATTACCGACAGAAATGAAAGACCGAAAAAGACGCGAAGCAGAAATAAGAGCCTATTTCAAATACTTGAGATATGCCAAAATTATTTTTATTTCTGCTTTAGAAAAACAAAAAATTGGACAAATTTATCAAGCGATTGATGATGTTGATGCTAGTTTAAAACGCAAAATCCAAACATCAATTTTTAATGAAGTTTTAAACCGTGCTCAACTTCTAAATCCTGCTCCTGATCATAATGGGGGAAGACTGAAAATTTATTATGGTTCTCAAGTTGAGGCTTACTTACCAACTTTTGTTATTTTTGTTAATAACCCTGATTACGTTCACTTTTCATATAAACGTTTTTTAGAAAACCAAATTCGTGAACAATTTGGTTTTGAAGGGGTTCCCATCAATTTAATTTTCCGCGAAAGAAGGTAAGCTAATGAAAAAAAATTTTACAATTATTGGTTCAGGAGCCTATGGCACTTGTCTAGCCAACGTCTTGGCAGATAATGGTCATGAAGTGGTTATTTATGGTATTAGTGAATCAGAAATCAATGATATTAAATTTAAGCACCAAAATTCGCAATTCTTTGGTGATGCTAAATTAAACCAAAATATTTTAGCAACAACCAATCTCGAAGCTGCCCTAGCTAAGACGGAAATCCTAATCTTAGCGGTTCCCACAAAGGCTTTACATTCTGTCATCGCCCAATTAAAAGCTACCTTAACCCATGAGGTAATCATTTTGAATACTGCCAAGGGGTTAGCACCGAATGGCGACTTGCTATCTACCTATATCCAAAAGGACTTACATGATTTCGCGATGGTAAGTGATTATGGTGCCCTTTATGGTCCTTCGATTGCTAGTGAAGTAGTCCGTCGTCTGCCAACTGGAGTAACCTTGGTCATGAAAAATAAGAAATTGGCTAAATCCATCGCCAATAACTTTCAAAATGAGTACTTTGCTATTGGCTTAAGTGATGATTTTGCGGGATGTGAGATTGCAGCTGCCTTGAAGAATGGGATTGCTATTGGTTCAGGAATTCTTGATGGTTTAAATGCTGGAGATAATGCTCGTGCTTCATTAATTGCCAAAGGCTTGAGAGAAATTTATGAAATTAGCCAAGTTTTTGGTGGGCGTTTAGAAACTGTTTTAACTTATGCTAGTGTCGGGGATTTGGTGTTGACGGCCACTTCACCAAAATCACGAAACTATTCTCTAGGTCATCGGATCGCGATTGAAGGGAACCCTAAAGAAACGATGGAAAATTTGTCAACCACAACTGAAGGTGTGGAAGCGGTGAAAATAGCGCATCAACTTTGCGAAAAAAACCACATACCATCTGAGATTTTCCTAAATCTGTACGAAATATTGTATAATTTTAAACGACCAATCGTACTCGTAAACAATTTTTTGAAATAAGTTAAAGTTGGTTAAGAAAAGTAGGAGACACACATGACAAAAAAAGAAATTGCTGAAACTTTGATGCAAAAAGAAGATTTAAGTAAAGCCCAAAGTGAAAGAATCGTGGCTCTGGTTTTTGATGATATTGCAAAATATTTAAGCAACGGCCACGAAGTTGCTATTGCTGGATTCGGAAAATTTAGTGTTGTTGATCGCCCTGAACGTGATGGGATGAATCCAAGTACTAAAGAAAAAATTCGTATCCCCGCTTCAAAAGCTTCAAAATTTAAGGCAGCAAAACAACTAAGAGAACGTCTACAATAAAAATAAAAAAATTGCTGCATAGCAATTTTTTTATTTATCCAATAAGGCTAGATAATTTAATTTTAATTCCTCATTAATCTTTAATTCCGTTTGCGTTTCTTGAAACCAACCCAACGGAATTTTTTGTGTGTTGTTTAGGATATAAGTTTCCAAAGCTTGGTAAGTAACAAAGAAAAATTGGTTAGTTCTTTCAAAATAAATTATTAAAAAAGCATAACCCTTGGTAGCTAAAATTTGTTGTAATTTAGCATGTTGGCTTGGGCGAATTTGTTTCCAGGCAAAATATTCTTGAGCTGTTTCCTTGGCTTCGAATTCAAAATAAGCTCCTTGGTAATTGCCGATGTAATCGCAGGCATAATGTTTCATAAAAAATGGTCGTTGTGTTTTTGGATCTCAACCTTGTTGAACAGGAATTTTGTAAACTGTGCACCGTCTTTCCTCATTATATTTTTTATGTGTTAAATTAAGGATTGTTTCTAAGAACAAACCCTTTTGATTTAAAGGTACCATTTTCCTCCCTAAAAGAGATTCGGAAAATGTTAAAATGACGGTAGGAGAAAAATCATGAAATTAAAGAATAAATTCAACCCCGAAGATTTGCAACAAAAAAATTTCACGATTGAAATTAAAGGTTATAAAGTTGAAGAAGTCAATGATTTTTTAGATGAAATCCAAGCAGATTATTTACACTTCCTTGCAATCTTGGCAGACCTTCAAAATGAACTAACCTTATTACAAGATGAAAATAACAAATTATTAAAAAACCAAATTAATTTAAAAGAGCAAAATGATTGACTTGACCAACAACGTATCCAGGTTGCTAAAAACGAATTGTCAAACTCAGATGTAATGGCCCGGATTTCCCAAATTGAAAAAAATTTAAATAAGGTCCTGACTGCCTTAGAACAAAAAATCCAAGTTAATTAACTTGGATTTTTTAATTCAGTCCCATTTTTTTTCTAGTTTTGGTCACTTTTTTTTGGGCGACTCGATTAGCTCGAAGTGCGCCTTCATTTAAAATTGTCTCTAGTTTGCCGCTACGTTTAATCTCTTGGTAATTTTTCTGAATTGGCTCTAAAATAGCAATAATTTCTTCGGCCACATCATCTTTGAAATCTTTATAGTTTTTGCCTTCCCAAAGATGTTCGATATTTTCAGGAGTGGTATTTTTTAAGAGAGCATAGATAGTCATTAAATTAGAAACACCAGGTTTATTCTCTGGGTCATAACGAACAACATTCTCACTATCTGTGAGCGCACTAGCAATTTTTTTACGAATTATTGCTGGTTCATCAAGAATATAAAGCACCGCTTTCGGGTTCAGTGAAGATTTACTCATTTTCTTAGTAGGATCTTGTAAATCCATGATTTTTATTTTGTTTTTGGTTAAGAGTGGTTCCGGAACTTTAAAGTTTTCTCCATACTTATTATTGAACCTAAGAGCTAAGTCACGTGCCAATTCAACATGTTGTTTTTGGTCAACACCAACCGGAACAAAATCTGGTTCATAAAGCAAAATGTCAGCTGCCATTAATGTCGGGTAGTTAAAAAGACCGGCCGGAATTGAACTTTTATTGGCCAATTTTTGGCTTTTATCTTTAAATTGGGTCATTCGCGATAATTCCCCCATTGAGGTTTGGGTATTTAAGAGTCAGCCTAACTCAGAGTGAGCCGGCACTTCACTTTGCTTGAAAATAACAACATTTTCTGGGTTTAACCCTGCTGCCAAATAAAGAGCAGCAATTTCTTCGGTATTTTGTTTAAGTTGTTTGGGATTTTGAGGTAACGTAATCGCGTGAAGGTTGGCAATAAAAACAAACAAATCATATTCATCTTGCCAATCAATTAAATTCTTCACGACACCTAAGTAATTACCTAAAGTCATCTTGCCGCTTGGCGTAATGCCAGTAATCATTCTTTTTTTCATGGTTCCCCTTTATTTTATTTCCAATCAATTGTAATAATTTCTTTTAAATTATAGCCTAATAACTAGCTTATTCTTGTTTAGTAATCGGACCAAAGTTAACTTATGAGAAAAATGATTTTCTTTCTGAAACAACGCCAGCGCTAACAATTGATTATAATAATCTTAAAAAGGGGTTTTAATAATGATTACTTATGCCATCGTAACAAATGATTATCCAGAATCAATTGCTTTAAAAAGCCAATTAAAGGAAATGATTAAGCTTAACCCAAGTTATTTGGAAGTGCATACTAAGCCAGATTATGTATTTGTTATTGGCGGTGATGGAACCTTCTTGAATGCGGTTCATTTATTTGAAAATGATTTAAAAACCACCACGTTTATTCCGATGAAATTTGGCGGGATTGGCTTTTATACAAACCATAATACAACGGCTGATTTAGAATTAATTTTAAAAAGTGGTCTTGACCAAAACCATCATTACTTTGAGTATAGTTTGCTCGAGTTGCTTAACGGCAGTAAAACTCATTATTCTTTAAATGAAATTAAAATCGTTAATAATATTCGTCCTTTAGAATTAGATGTTCTTATTAATAACGAAAAATTAGAAACTTTCCGTGGCACCGGTTTAGTTTTTGCTACCCCTTCTGGTTCAACTGGTTTTGCTAAGTCAGCTGGGGGGCCAATTATTTACCCTAATATTGATATTTTCGAAATGCTTGAACTTTTCCCAGTATCAACTAATAAATTCCGTACCCTTAACGCACCGATGATTTTTTCCAAAAACCAAACGTTGTCAATTGTTTTAAAGAAACCTCCAGAAGTGGCGGTTTCTATCGATACTAAAGATATCAAAATTGAAGACCCATTAATTATCGTAAAATTAAGTCAAGCGAAAGTAAAAGTGATGTCGCTTTCTTCAGAAGAAATAACCAAAACTAAATTATTGAAGAGCATTTTTGTTCTTCAAGATCGTACAAAAAACTAGATTATTAGCCCATTACTAACTTAGAATTTGAGGACCAATATTTATGTCATTAACACCAAAAAATGAAAAGTATACATTTAAAGAAATCATGGAACGTAAAAAACGCGGTGAGGTTTTAACCTTAGGTGAATTTGATTGAATCATCGCTAACTACTTGGAAGATGTTATCAAGGATTACCAAATGTCTGCTTTTATTGCAGCCATATTTTTCAAAGGAATGACCGATAAGGAAGTCGGAGACCTAACAAGTAGTTACTTAAATTCAGGAATTACTTACAACCTTGATGATGTTCCGGGTTGAAAAGCAGATAAACACTCCACTGGTGGAGTTGGGGATAAAATCACCCTTATTTTTACCCCTTTAGCTGCTTCATATGGTATTAAAGTAGCAAAATTATCAGGGCGCGCTTTAGGCCAAACTGGTGGTACTTTAGATAAACTTGATTCCTTTCCGGGGTTTAGAAGTGATTTAAGCGAAACTCAATTTAAAAACCTACTTAAAGAAAATGGGATGGTGATTGCTGCTGCCAATCACGATTTAGCTCCGGCTGATGCAGAGATTTATGCCTTACGAGATGCCACCCAATTAATTGACTCACTGCCTCTAATCGCCGCTTCGATTATGGCTAAAAAATTGGCTATCAAGACCAACTCACTTATTTTAGATGTCAAAGTTGGTTCAGGAGCTTTCATGAAAGATAAGGAGTCAGCAACTGCTTTGGCCAAATTAATGATTAATATTGGTAAGCACCATCATCGTGATGTGGAAGTTCTTTTGACAGATATGGAAAAACCCCTTGGAAGAACTATTGGTAATGCACTTGAAGTAAAAGAAGCATGAGAAACTTTGCATGGTAATGGTGAAGCGGATGTGATTGAAATTGCGACGACAGCGGTGGCCTTGACCCTTGTTAAGGCAAAAGTTTTTGCTAATTTTGAAACTGCTAAAAAATCAGCTTTATCACGTCTCCAAAGTGGCCAAGTTGTACCATTTTTTAAAACTTTGATTACTGCTCAAGGTGGTGACATTAGCATTTTAGAAAATTATAATGAACACTTTCCAACTAAAAATAAGGTCCAAATCAAAGCTGATCAAGATGGTTACATTAGTTATCACGATGCCTTAAACCTGGGCTTTTTAAATATTGATTTAGGAGGAGGGCGTCTTCACAAAACAGATGTGATTGACTACGCTGCCGGAATTATTATTTGTCAACCCGATGGTTCTTTGGTTAAAACCGGAGATGTGGTGATGGAACTATTAACCAACAAAGAACCGTTGGCAAGTTGAACTCAACGTGCGCAAAAAAGTTTTACGATTGATAAGGCTTACCGTCCAAAACCAGTTATTGAAAAAATTATTAACTAAGAGAACCTTTAACTAAACGAAACCAAAGAGCGTACCCGCCAACTTTGGGCTGTTTTTTGTTATAATCTATCCGGTTATAATTGATGTCTGTAGTAGAAATATAAAACAATAAAGATTAATAATTTTTCTGCTTTTAATTTGCTATCAAGTAAAAAGTGTATTTAAAGAGATGAAAAGAAAGAATGGAAAATATGGGAAATATTAAATTCATGGCCCTAGGTGGCCAAGATGAGCGGGGTAAAAACCTCTATGTTTTGGAAATTGATGATGAACTATTTGTTCTCGACGCTGGACTAAAATTTCCGGACAAAGGGATTTTAGGAGTCGACATGGTGATTCCTAATTTTGATTATTTGAAAGATAATCGTCAACGTGTTAAGGCGATTTTCTTAACTAATGCTTCGGCTTATAATTCGGGGGCAACAAATTATCTTTTGAAAGACCTCGATGTACCAGTTTACTGTAACCCCATTACTGCCCAGGTTCTAAAGATTAAAGCTCAACGTGCACGCATGCGTAATCGCGATAGTAATTATCATGTCGTTCATGATAAAGAAATAATTAATTTTACTTCCACAAAAGTAGAGGTATTTCGGTTAACAGCTTCTTCACCGCAAACCCTTGGCTTCGCTTTTAGCACCAAACAAGGTGCGGTAATTTATTTAGGTGATTACATTATCGATGGGCAAGAACAATCATCATTTTCTACTGATTTTGCTAATTTAGCAAAAATCAGTGAGCGTGGAGTCTTGGCTTTAATTAGTGATACTGCTTCAGCTTCACGTCGCGGTTTTACAGCACCTAACCATAAAATCGAAAGTTATATTGCTACACCGTTTAAAGAAAAACATAAGCGAATTATTATTGGTATCTTTGAAGAGGACCTCTTTAAAGTTGGAGAAATTATTCGTGCTGCGCAAGAAAATAATCGTAAAATTGCTGTTTATGGTCGTACAATGAGTTCCTTGCTAGATTCAAACCTACTTGCTGATTTCAATGTTCGTAAGGAAGATTTGATGTCTCCTGAAGAATATAAAACTTCTGAAAACGGAGTCTTAATTATTTCTGGTAATGCCGAAGTACTTTACTCAAAACTAAATAAAATTGCTAATAATAACGATGAGGTAGTGGACTTTACTGAAAATGATCTAGTTATTTTAGCCACACCGCCAGCTCCCGGAGTGGAAAAACGTCATGCGCAAATCCTTGATGAATTGGCGAGAACCGAAGCTCGCATCATGGCCTTATCAGATCGCAACATTTGGGCAATGAATAGTTCCTATGAAGACTTAAAGGTAATGGTTTCGATTTTCAAACCTAAATACTTTATTCCTATCAAGGCCCTTTATAAAGACTTTTTAGAAGCTGAAAGTGCAGCACTAAGTGCTGGTGTAAAACCAGGTAATGTTGGCATTATTGACAATGGTCAAGTATTGAATCTAGCGGGACGTCAATTAGCCGTCACTGACCGTACTATTAAGAATGGTGATACTTATGTTGATGGTCTTGGTATCGGTGATATTGGTAATGTTGTTTTAAATGAAAGAAAGCAATTGGCAAGTGACGGTGTGATTATTGTTGGAGTATCAATTGATAGTCGCAGTAAAGCTCTAGTGTCATCAATTGATATTCAAATGCGTGGCGTGATTTATATCAAAGAAGAAAACACGATTTTCAAAACATTGCAAAAGCAAATTGCTGATATTATGACAAAAGGCCAAAGTGATTATCGAACTAACCCAAGTAGCTATGATTTAAATGAAATCAAAAAGGAAATCATTACTAAAGTTCGTAGCGTCATTAAACAAGAATCTGGTAAGCAACCAATGGTTCTAGCAATTGCTAATGAAATTAATGAAAAAGACTTTACGCCATTTGTGCGACCAAGCAAAAATTTAAAAACTGGTGGTAATCGTTATTGATTGAACAAAACCACTAACTCTAAACCAAAGAAATAAAAAATCTCCTTAGGGAGATTTTTTATTTTACAAAGCTAGAGCAGAATAGTTATTAAAGTCGCAAATAGGGCAAATGGTAATCAACTTACCAAAATAAGGTTCCGGAAACGACGATATTTTGCTTCTTCTAAGGTATAGGTTTTTTGGTAACGACGCCGTTTATCATTAAAGTATTTTTCTGCTGCTTTATTTTTTCAATAACCAAGCATTCACCAAATAAGAATCAGAACAAATAGATAGGCAAAAGCAAAGTATGATGCCCCTCACCAGTTCGGAGTTTGTTTGGATTTTAAAGTGAGGTAGCCAACCAAGAAACTCATGCCGATACCTACCAAAAGGATAATGGCAGAAATTAATCAATCAAACCAACGCAGGCGTGAAGTGGCTTTGTATTCACTTTTATGGCCGGCCTGGTGTTGTATTTTATCAGTTTCAGTTAAGATTTCGGCTGTCTCTTTGTTATGAACCAATTTTTGGTTTTTTCTTAATGCCTTTAAGTCTTTATGAGCCATAATTGCCTCCTTTCTGGGTTTCAAGATTGCGTAATATAGTGTATACTATATAAATATGTTAAGTGGGCTTCGCTTTTTGAGTTTTAGGGGCCTTGACAAGTTCCACTTTAAACTTATATTGCTTTTTGCTTTTGAAACATTAATTCTAATTATAATCAATAGCTTACAAAATACAAAATCGCGTTCATTTCCCCTAAAAATCGCCATTGCATTAATGACGCGTTTGGAAAGGAAACGATTATCATGTCACAAAATAATTCTACAATTTCCTCCTCCATAGAAGAGTCGTCTCAACTGGAGCAATTACAAGTGATTCAAACAAATTTAAATCTTGAATCAGAGGCATTTAATTTAGACTTTGAACTAGCACGTTATAAACCGTCAAGAATCCAAGAATTCCGTTATCGGTACTCTGATTTTTGGAGTGGTACAAACAAGTTCTTTCTTCAACATCCACTAATTGGTTATTCATTTCGACGAATAATTTATGGGTTGATTACTTTACTTATAGCAATTATCCTTTTGTTTATCATTATTCGTTCAGTGACAAATGATATTCAATACTTGCCAGCCAATTACCAATCTCTCAAATTATCAGATAAACAACTTGAGGAATTATTGGTGAATAGAATGAAGTTATTTGGCGTTTATGGCCCAATGGGACAACAACTTGCCAATTATTTGCGTAACCTATGTCCTTTCATTCCTAAAGATATTCTAGTTTTCGACTACTATGAATTCTCACCGGATGGATCAAGCATCGTTTATTGGGAAGAAATATTTGAACGCCGTTGAGTTTACCTTGGAGTTACTTCATCGCCATCAATTGCTGATTCAAGTACTGATGTAATGACTTTATTCAATAAAGCCATTCCTTACTCATTTGTCTTTGGGTCAATTGCTGTAGTTATTTCTTACTTAATTGGAATTCCTTTGGGAATTGAAGCAGCGAAGAAAAAAGGTAAACCATCAGATTCAATTATCAATGCTTCTTCAATCACTTTGATTGCAGTACCAGCAGTAGTCATCGTTATTGGTATTTATCTATTATCGGTTGCTGGATTTAATAATTCAGGTCTCTTTAGTTCCGGTGCCTTTGCCACACGTTTTTGACCTATCGTAGTTCTGGTGTTAATGATGATGCCATCAACGGTTGTGTTAACTCGCCGTTACGTTGTTGATGAAATGACTTCTGATTATGCTCGTTTTGCCCTTTCAAAGGGGATGACAAATAATAAAGTTTATTATGTTCACATCTTCCGTAATGCTGGAATCCGCATTTTAAAACAATTTCCATTAGACTTGGCTGTTACCTTATTTGGGGCCTCGATTTTAACCGAACAACAATGAGGCATTCCGGGAATGGGGCGCTATATTGTCTCGGCTGTTTCCGGTGATAAAGATTCTTTTGTTATCCTTGGGTATGTCTCATTTGCTGCCTTTGTTACCGTGTTCTCTTCTTTGATTTCAGACCTTTTAATGGTTGGTCTAGATCCACGTGTCAAATTAACTAAATAGAAAGGGAGGGTTAAGTTATGTCTAACCACCAAAATAAAAATACAAATACTAGCCCTCTTGTGGCTAAAAATAATTTAGCAGTTTCGGAAATCGATAGTTCGTTATTTGAAGTTGTTGGAATTAGAAAAAGTGAATCAGAGCAATTAGCTAGCAAGCCTTATAGTTATTGAAAGGCCGTTGCTAAACTATTATTCACTAATTGGACATTTATTATTTGTGCCACTTTATTAGTTATCATTATTGCCTTATCAATCATTGTCCCTTGAGGAAAACAAGCAGTTCCAACCAACCGCCCAGGTGTTGGACCAGCGGCGCCAAGCAAAGGCCATATCTTTGGTCTTGGGATGTTCGGTGAAGATTTTTGAATCGAAATGTGGCTTGGAATTAGAACAACCCTAATCTTAGCTTTTACTTTAGCATTCATTCAATTAGCGATTGGAGTACTATTAGGTTCGATTTGGGGTTACTTCCGTCAAACAGATATCTTCTTCATCCAATTAACTAACTTCTTAACTTTGGTACCACAACTAATTTTATTATTATTTATTATTTTCGTCTTTAATGTTGGCTTCTGACCAATTGTTTTAGGGGTTTCTCTCCAAGCTTGAATTTCAATTGCTTCAACTGTCAGGGTACAAATTATGTTGGTAAAAAATACTGACTATAATGTTGCCTCGTTAACTTTAGGTTCAAGTTCAACCCGAATTATTCACAAAAACATTTTGCCAAAGATTTTACCAGGAATTGTCCAAGCAGGAATATTTGCTATTCCGAATGCTATTTCTGTGGATGCAACTTTAACCTTCTTAAACTTCGGTTTTGTTGATGGGGTTAAAAAAACATCATTAGGAAAAATTTTAAATAACATCATGCCCGATACCGATTGACAAGTGTTTCCTCACTTGTTAATTATCCCTATCATTTTTATCAGTATGATTTCAATCATTTTCTTCTTGGTTGCTAAAGTCTTTGCTGATTCACTTGATCCCAAAAATCACCGTTAGTCAAGTAAACAAATAAACAAACAAGAAAGGAATGGTTTGCCTATGGAACAAAAAAAAGTGATTCTATCAATTCAGAACTTAGTCGTTAAATTTCGTGTTCGTTCACGCGTTTTAACTTCGATTCGTAACGTTTCTTTTGATATTTATGATGGAGAGACTGTAGCAATTGTTGGTGAATCGGGTTCTGGAAAATCTGTTTTAACAAAAACCTTAACTAATATGCTTGAAAGTAATGGGTATATTGCCAATGGAGCAATTTTTTATTATCCGAATGAAGCAAGCCAGGCTGAAGCTTATTTCAAGGATAATTTAGATCTTGTTCAACTTCATAAAGGAGCTATGGAGCCGGAATCTCGAAAGGGTATTCGGAAATATAACCATTTAAAAATTAAAAATGCTTGTTCGAATATTAAGAGTTTTGAAAACTTAAACTTAGAAAAGTTATCTCAAAAGGCCGCTAGCTTAGAAACAAAACTAGCTAGTTTTGAAACATTTGAATTTAGTGCCACTAATAATCGTAAATTAAAACAAAAAGATGCCCTTCAAAGTGATTTAAATAAAGTTAAACAATCTATCAAATTAGCTACGCAACCTTCACTACTAGCTCAAGAAATTGAAAAACTGGAGATGGAGATTGCTCAAGCTAAACAAGAAACTGCCAACTTTAATTTGGTGCCAGTTTGAAAGAAATTACATTACACATTGGTAATGATGGCTTTTAATACCTTGGCAGATGAGCCAAACAATACGAAAGTAAAGGCTCTTTTAAATAAAGCTTATGATTCGTTAGCCAAAGTAACTTACAAAAATGATTTTGAATTCTCATTATGAGAAATTTTACAAAAATTCCATAGTGGAATGGCAATTACTAGTCAAGAACTAGAAACAGTCAATGAGACTTGAAAATACTTTAGGAAAGTTGGGGCAACGATTCGCGCCAAAGCTAGAAAAAACCTAAAACATTTGCGTGGGGGAACAATCGCCACTATCTTTCAAGATCCTATGACTTCTTTAAACCCCTTATTAACTGTTGGTTACCAAATTAGTGAAGTTCTAAGAGCTCATCAAGGCTTGAACCATGCTGAAGCCAAAGCAGAAGCGATTAAACTAATGCAAAAAGTGGGGATTCCAAAAGCTGAACAACGTTATCATGATTTACCAAGTAAATATTCTGGAGGGATGCGTCAAAGAATTGTTATTGCTGTTGCTTTGGCTGCCAAACCAAAAGTACTAATTTGTGATGAGCCAACTACGGCTTTAGATGTTACAATTCAGGCACAAATTTTAGAACTAATTCGTAGCTTGAAAAAAGAATATGGTTTTACAGTTATCTTTATTACCCATGATTTAGGAGTTGTTGCCAATATTGCTGACCGTGTGGCGGTTGTCTACGCTGGTCAAATTATTGAGTATGGAGAAACAGAAGAAGTTTTCTTTAATGCTCAACACCCTTATACTTGAGCTTTATTATCATCACTTCCTCAATTAGGAGAAAAAGGTCAAGAACTTTACTCAATTCCTGGTTCACCACCTTCATTATTTAATGAAATCATTGGAGATGCTTTTGCTCCTCGTAACCAATATGCCTTAGCGGTCGATTACAAATTTGAACCACCGTTTTTTGAAGTTTCGCCAACTCACTCAGCTAAAACTTGGCTCTTGGACCCTCGGGCACCAAAAGTTAAGCGTCCGAAAGAATTAAATTCTTTAAGCGCGGCCGTTGAAGCTGCCCAAGTAGGAGGTGAAGTTTAATGTCACAATCACAAAAAAACGGTTTACAAAACCAACATGACACTGAGTTAGCTCGTGACATTACACTGAAAGTCCGTGACTTGGTAATTGAATTTGGGTCTGGTAAGAAAAAAGTTAAAGCCGTTAAGGGCGTTACTTTTGATGTTTATCGTGGTGAAACATTTGGTTTAGTCGGTGAATCTGGGTCTGGTAAAACAACTATTGGTCGTGCTGTCATGGGGATCCAACCCGTTAATAAAGGGGCCGTTTACTTTAATGAACGCCTAATTTATGGGGAAGCACCGGACTTACACAAAATAAATTTAAAACTTTTAAGACATTTACAAACAATGGTTAAAAACCAAAGTACTACCACCAATTGCCTAAATGATTACCTTAACGAATTTAAGCGTGTCTTTTACAAATATACTCAATCGAAATATTACGATTTTAAAACTCGTGAACTACGTGCTTATCCCGATGGTCAATCACGGCTTATTGCTGAAGGGACCAACCTAAAAGACACAAAACTAATTCGTAGTAAGAAGGATGCTAATTTAACAATTGTTACCGAGGCCATCCGAGACAACCTAAAACATTTATTAAAAATTATTCGTTTGGAAAATAAGGCTTTAAAATTCTCGACTGCTATTTCTAATTTCACAACTGTTTCTTTAACTTTGGAAACCGAAATTAACGAAAGTCAAAAAAAAGTTCTAGGTTTAATTCAACAAGTAAAAGACCTGGAAAACGAAATCTATATTATCGTCGATTTAATGAATGATATTCGTCAACAAGTACTTAGCGGTAAGCATAAATCAGTTATTCAATACTTTGAAGTGATGGGTCGTCATTTAGAACAAGTAATTGCGAACCATAAATCAATTAGTCCACTTTTAGAAACTGCCCTAGAAGAACAAATAGTGGCTCTTTACCTAGTGGCCCCAATAAAACAAAAACAACCCTTTGCTAACGAAATTAAACAACGTTTGACAAGAGCAAAACACTTTAAAGAGACTGAAAATTTAGAAAACAAACGTTACGAAAAGGTTTTAGAAACTGGCAAAGAGGACTTTGTGTCCCAAATCAAAGCTACTGAAACATTTAAGGATCCCACTAAAGAGGAAACTCGTGAGTTGAAGAAAAAAATGCAAATGATTTTCCAAGATCCTGGTTCTTCATTAAATGACCGTATGGCGATTGAAGGTATTATTGCAGAAGGTTTAGATAACTTTCCAGAACTTTATAAGAATCCCGAAACTTGTCAAACTTACCTTGATTGGTATAACGATAATCATAATGCTGAACACCAATTAACCTTGGACAAAGTACAACCAAAAGATGTCAAACATTTCTTGATTTTGCAATTACTAACGACAATCGGAATGCTTCCAGAGCATCTTTCCCGTTATCCTCACGAATTCTCGGGAGGTCAACGTCAAAGGATTGGAATTGCTCGAGCCCTAGTAATGCGACCAAGTTTTATTGTCGCCGATGAACCAATTTCAGCTTTAGACGTATCCATCAGAGCGCAAGTAATGAACTTATTAGCCAAATTTCAAAAAGAATTTGACTTGACTTATATCTTTATTGCGCATGATCTTTCAATTGTAAAGTTTGTTGCCAACCGAATCGCAGTTATTTATCGTGGAGATATTGTTGAGTTAGCTGAAGCAAATGAACTCTTTGATAATCCACTTCACCCTTATACCAAATCACTCTTGAGTGCCATCCCTTTACCTGATCCAAAATTGGAAAAAGCGAAAATTCCTTTTAAATATCAACCAGAAATTGAGCACCAAGATTACCTAATTGACTTTCCAGAATGGGTCGAGGTCGGACCAAACCATTATGTTTATGGAAACCAACGGGAAGTCAAAAAATATCGTCAAATTTTAGCTTCGAAAATTAGAAAGGATCAACATGAAAAAGTATCTTAGTGGCTTATTAGCCTTAGCCTTAATTACCACTGCTGCTAGTAGTGTTGTTTCTTGTGGCCCAATTACCTTTACCAAACTTCTAGCTCGAAAAGTTGACCCTCAAGTTTATCGTGGTGCTTATAAGATGCCAATGACAACTTGGTCTTCAGCTTCTACTATGCAAAATACTGACTCCATGATTTTAACTAATCTTCAAGATTCATTATTAGCTACTGACCACTACAATAACTTTGAAGGGGCATTGGCTGATGCTTGAGAACATAAAGATAATATGACATCATGATCCTTCCATATTCGCCAAGGAAAAAATGCTGCTTATTGAACACGTTTAGAAGGTAAAAACCAAATTAAAGAAAAAGCGATTAAGCCTTCAGACTTTTTCAATACTTTCCGTTTTATTTTTAACCCAAATAATGCTTCCCAAGCTGGAGGGGTTTGGCAACAAATTATCTATAACGGTGGACAATTAGTAACATTCATAGAAAACATTCGTGATAAGGACAACGACCTTTATGATGTTCGTTTTACAAAGCGTGATACTAAAGAGAATACAGTTTTGACGAATAACTATATTGACCGCGCGATTTTAGCTTTTAATCTTTATCCTGATGACCCTAAAGCGGCACGTGATTTAGCCCTAAATGGTTTGTCAACTTTTGATGAAAATGGGGTTGATTCACTAGCTAAAAAATCCTTTAACGAAGGCAAAATTATTAGTGGAAGTGATGAGTCTAGTGAAGGCTTTAATTTACATTACCACCTTCTAAAACCAGCTCCTTATTTTGAATCAATGGCAGCCTTCCTTTCATTTGCCCCATTACCAGATGTGGCTATTAATTATGGAAGTACCACAAAATCAGGAATTAGTTATGGTTTACCAATAGGTAAAACAATGGGTTACCAAAATATTTGGTATTCTGGAGCTTATGTTGTTAACACTTATAACCCAACCCAAAATATCGAATTAGTGAAAAGTCAAAATTACTATAATAAAGCAAATGTTAAGATTGAGAAACTAAAGTATTCTTATGTAGGGAATGTATCTACTTCTCGTCAACGTTTCTTTTTTGAAAGTGGTGACTTAAGTGAAGTAGCAATTAGTTCCAATGATGCTTATGGTTGAAAAAAATATGTTGGTGACAATTATGATAAACCACGTTTTAGTGGACTAAATAAAGTTAGTCGTCCCCAAGCTAATACCTATGGTCTTTTCTTTAACTATGGAGCAACAAAAAGTAAATTTCCTGATGGACAAGATGAACTTGATAGACGAAATAAAGCTTTGGCACAACGTTCAGTGCGAAACCTAATTCGTTTTAGTTTAAATCGTTCGGAAGTTTCTTCTTTCTACTCTCGTGCGATGGATGGGGGCTCAAGAACTTCTCATAACTTACGAAATACTTGAACTTCAAAGAACGTAGCCACTGACAAAGAGGGTAAAGATTATGCTCGTTATCTGCAAGATGAATTTTTACAAGTAGATAAAGATAATAAAATAGTTGGCAACAACCAAATTGGTTGACTAATTGATACCTTAATACAAAATGATATTCCAATTAGTGATGACCAAATTAACCAATGATCGAATAGTTTTGGTGTCCAAAAAGATGATTCTCATCCTCTTGATGATGGGCGTGACCCTTACTTTAATAATGACTTGTTAGGTTTGCTATCTTTCATTGATGGAGATCGTTTTACTACTAAAGAAGGGACTGTGGCTCCTATTAAGTCACCGGAACGCGTAAGTAAATATGTCAATCTAATTGGAAACTATAGCGAGTCTGCAAATAATGCAAAATTCAAGTTATTGAAAGAGCAAGCTAGAGATGACTTAAAAGAAGTTGGTGTTACTGGTAAAGTCCAATTGCCATGATTAATCAATGGGGCCAACTCAACAGGAATCAATAACTATATTAAAAATGCTATTCATTCTTTCGAGGATATTGGTGGCAATGATTTAATTCAAATAGTACCCCGTGAAACTACTGATGCTTCTGATTTTGTCCAACAACAACAAAGTGGTGAGTATTCGATGGTAATTACCGGGTGAGTACCAGACTATAGTGATCCTTTTGGTTTTTTACATACATTATTTATGGATGGTGATTTAAATGCCCAAACTGGACTAAAATCTAAGAACTTCCCAAGTAATACCAATCAAGAACCTGGTGATAATCAGGCGATTGACAACACATCAAAAGCTTTTGATGATTTGCTAAACCGTGTCTCGCTTTTTATGGATGAATCTAATAAGATTGACCTACATCAAGCAGAACAAAAACCTCGTTACGAAGGCTTTGCTAAGGTTGAAAACTATGCAATCATGGAATCAATCTTGATGTTGCCTTTACAAATTGAATTTTTAGATGATGTAGCTTTCTTAAGTTATGTTAACCCATTTAGTCGTTCCACTTTCTCATCAGGTCAAGCCCTATATCGTTTTATCGGTGTTGAAATGACTAGTCAATTATGAGACCAAACTACTTTCAAAGCAAAACGTAGTGAGTGAGAGAATGGCAAAAAAGCCTATAAGGCTATGTATCCCGATGCTAATGGTGAGTATAAAACTGTTATCGATGGTGATTGACAAGCCTCAAAATAACCAAAAATCCCAAGCTTTTAAAGTGTTGGGATTTTTCTTTTGAAAGAATTACTACCTTTTCAAAAATGGGAAAATGATAAAATTAATTTTAAGATAAGCACTGGAATGGAGAGCTAAACATGTCCAAAAAATCTTTATTCACCACTGACACTTTTGAAGGAAACCAGATTTATGCTCCTCACGATTTTAATGAGGAAAGAACAATGGTTTTCACGACCTTAAAAAAACAACACCAAAAAGATAGTATTGGGTGACTCATTGCCGGTTTACTGCTGTTCTTCTTTACTATGCTTTCTGCTGGGCGATTAACAATTGTTGGCCAGTTTTTTGATGATGCGATTTTCAATTTAATTTTTGGTTGATTCAAGTTTCCTGTTTACCTCTTACTTTTAGGAGTTGATTTAGCAATTTATTTCGGAGTTCGTTTTAAATTCAAAAAGCGGTTTTTAGCGATGATTGCTTGTAGTTCGGCCCTACTTTGTTGAGGGATAAGTTTAATCCTGTTTACTTATATTTATGATCAAGGTATCATGTTTCACGACACGACAATCAAAGGCTTATGATCAAAAACATTCTTTCCTGATAGTTTTAAAATTTATTGATTTAATTGGTTAGATAATTCCATTTTCGGAGCTCAGTATGCCGAAACTGACAAAATGGATTTTTTAATTTGCGCTCGTGGTTATGTGACTTTATATGCTGGGGGTGGATTATTAGGTACTTTTATTGCAAGTAGTACTGCTTATTTGAGTATCCCTGGGGCTTTTGCTGTTTTTGCGATAGTTACTTTTCTTTTGATGGTGTGAGTGTTGACTGGAGATGTTTTTTACCTTTTTAAGCCCAAACATAAACGCCGCGGAAAAGCGTTACGAATCCTTTCTTTAAAAGCTAAAAATAATCCCAATAAATTAAAAAAGAAAGTCAAAACTCCAAAACCAAACCAAATCTCGGTCGAGAGCACTGCTCATCATAATCAAGCCGTTGATCAGGCAATCGTTGATTCTGATTTGACAATCAAAATGCCTTCTTATCAGTTTAATACTCATGATGAAATTGCCGATTTGCAAAAGGTAGCCCAAGAAGCCCAAGTTTTTAATAGTCTAACTGATGACATTGCGACTCTCGATAAGTCGACTCCTGCCACTGATAAAAGCCGCTCATTTCCTATCTTTGAGCCACGGCGTTTACGTCCTGAGGCACAAAAAACTAGTCCAAAAACGTTTCCTCATTTTGAAAAACTGACTAAGGAATGGCAAAACCAAATGCAGGAGCCTCTTGAAGAAAAGATGCTGCATGAGTCACAGGAATTGAAGAAGAATGAGAAACCTTCGAAGCAAAACCACCAAGCCGCCGCTAGTCCCTTAATTTACCAATCGCGTCGAGCTCTCACTAGTAAAGAAAATGATTTTACTAAGGTATCATTATCATCTGAAATTCCTTTCAGCAAGATGCATGCCAAACAAGAAAGCACTCAACCTATCAAACCAATTATCGATAAGGAAGATTTGACTAATTTTGACGGTTTGTCTAGCGAAGAGGCTATTCTGAATCCTATGCCAATTCATGGTCAATATGGTGACTTGGACCCTCTAAAAGCGCGAGAAATTTTTAGTGAAGAAACTAAAATAACCCCTTTTGGCTTTGGCCATGGTCATGGTCATCAAGGAGTTAGTTCAGACCAAAGCGAGGTTGAGCGTAAGGAAGAACCAAATATTTTCTTTAACCAAGACGATGAAGTTGATTTTTTAAAAACTTTATATGCCACTGTTAATGAAGAAACTATTGATGTGTCTGACCTTTTAAAAGAAGCAGAGCACGAAATAAACTTCAAAAGCAATCGTTATACCTTGCCCTCTCAAGATTTATTACAAGAGATTGGTAATCAAGTTGCTAACCAACAAAAAAATGATTTAATGGCTCGTGAAAATGCCACAAAAATTGACCAAGTTTTTGAACAATTTGGTGTAAAAGCCAAGGTGGTAAAATGGATGATTGGTCCTTCCGTGACAAAGTTTGAAATCCAAGCAGGCGTTGGAACTAAAGTGAGTGCTTTTACAGCCTTAGAAAATGACTTAAAACTAGCTTTAGCTTCCACGTTAATTCGTCTTGAAACACCAATTCCCGGAAAAAATTTGATTGGTTTAGAAATCCCTAACCAAGCTTTAACGAAAGTCAGTTTAAAAGAAATTATTACGACCATTCCGCCAACAAAAACCCACCATAAATTGCTTTTTGTCTTGGGTAAAAAGGTGTCGGGCGATCCGCTAACTGCGAACCTAGAAAGCATGCCTCACCTTTTAATTGCTGGCTCAACGGGGTCAGGGAAATCAATGATGATTAATTCCTTGATTATTTCCTTATTGATGCGAACTGCTCCCGATGAAGTGCGCTTTTTAATGATTGATCCAAAACGGGTTGAACTGGCGATTTATTCACAAATTCCTCATATCTTAACTCCAGTCATCAATAGACCAAAAGAAGCTGCTTATGCCTTACAAGAATTAGTGGAAGTTATGGAAGAGCGCTACGATAAATTCGCCAAGGTTGGAGCAAGAAATATTGAAAGTTATAACCGCAAATTAAAACCAGACCAAAAAAAATTACCATTTATTGTGGTGATTATTGATGAATTGGCTGATTTGATGGCTGGCGATGAGCGAAAGGTTGTTGAAGAGGCCATCATGCGCTTAGCCCAAATGGCACGTGCCGCTGGGATTCATTTAGTTCTCGCCACCCAAAGACCAAGTGTCGATGTTCTTACCGGAACAATCAAAACTAACGTGCCAACCCGAATTGCTTTTTCAGTGAGTTCTTCAATTGACTCACGCACAATAATCGATTTTTCTGGAGCCGAGAAACTAATTGGCCGTGGTGATATGTTATTTGTTTATCCTGGTTCGAAAGAAATGATTCGCGCCCAAGGAGCTTATTTAACTGATAATGAAATTGAAGATGTGGTAGCAGCCGTTTGCCAACAAGGTGAACCACAATATGATATTCGCTATATTCCTGGCCCTGAGACAGAATGAAAAAATAACTCATAACCTCATAAACTTCGATTAAACTAATCAAATAAATGTTTTGATGAAGGTGGTGCTCAGTAGATGACAACAAAAATAACGACAAATATGTCTTTACAAGAAAAAGTAAAAAATCTTCCCCATCGACCAGGCTGCTATATTTACAAAAATGCCCAAGGGCAAGTGATTTATGTAGGAAAAGCCAAAGATTTAAGAAAACGCGTGACAACTTACTTTACCAAAACCCATGATTTCAAAACCACGCGATTACTAAAAGAAATTACCGATTTAGAATATTTTGTTGTCACTAACGAAAAAGAAGCACTTTTGCTTGAAGATAATTTAATTAAAAAGTATCGTCCTAAATTTAATGTTTTATTAAATGATGACCGTGCTTACCCCTACATCATTGTTACTAATGAAAAAAACCCTGAATATAAATATGTTCGCCGTTATGACAAAAAAGCTTTAAAAAGCTACGGACCATTACCAATTGGGTCAGGGGCTCGCCAACTATTAATAACTTTACAAAGGGTTTTTCCTTTGCGCCGGTGTAAAGGAAATTTAGGCAAACCTTGTTTGTATTACCATCTTGGTCAATGCTCTGGAGCGTGCTTTAAAGAAGTACCTTGAAACTATTATGAAGAGAAGTTGAAACCGCTTTCACAGTTTTTTAAAGGAAATACCCGTGAAGTTCATGAACTTTTAACTAATAAAATGGAGCAAGCGGCAAATAATTTGCAATTTGAAGAAGCTCAACGAATGAAAGATTTGCTCCGTTCCTTGCAACTTGCTGAAAAGACGAACCATGTGGAACTCCATGATAAAGTTAACCGGGATATCCTGGCGTTTTCCCTAGCCTCAGATTTACTAGCAATCACCTTGCTCTTTTATCGTGGTGGTAAGTTATTAATGAAAGATGAATTTCTTATGGCCTATAATGAGCAAGAAATCGAAGATTTAGTCGGGAGTTACTTAGCTCAAATTTACAAACGAAATATGTTACCTGACCAATTAATTTTGCCAGAGGATTTAGCTTTTGAATTTCTTGATTCATCCTTCAAAAGAATTGCCACTGCGCCGATTACAAGGGTCGAACAGCGGCTATATCAACTTGCTCAAAGCAATGCCAACGAAAGCCTTCGCCAAGGCCTTTTAAATGCCCAAACCGTTCACCACCAAGAACAAAAAGTCCTTGAAGAATTGCAGACGATTGCCAACTTAAGTCGTTATCCTCACCATCTAGAAATGTACGATATTGCCAATTTTGGCAACAAAATAGTGGTGGGAAGCCAAGTAGTTTATAAAGAGGGAAAACCGGATCGGAATGCCTTCCGAAAGTATAATATTGACCTTGCCATACCTGATGATATTCATCGCTTAGAAAGTATGCTTTATCGCCGTTTCCAAAGCGCATTGGTTAAGCAAGGACCACTCCCAGATTTGGTTATTATTGATGGAGGCATGACTCATGTTCATTTTGCGCGCCGGCTTCTTGCCAGTCTCGATTTAGAAAAAGTGCCGGTAATTGGGTTAGTAAAAGACCAACATCATAATACTAACCAACTAATTACGACGAATGATACGGTCATTACTTTAGACCGCCATACCCCTCTTTATAATTTCTTAAGCGCTATCCAAATTCGTGTGGATGCCTTTGCAAAATTGGGCCTACACCAAAAACAAAAACAAAAATTTGCGACTAGTCCTCTCTTGAACATTAACGGTTTAGGTCCTAAAAAAGTCCAAGAACTTTATAAACGTTTTCCGACAATCTATGAGATGGCAAAAGCGACTCCAGAAGAACTTAATGGCATTGTTAAAAATCGCGCCACAACCGAGCATTTGCTGGCCTTTTTAGCAACTATTAATGTATAATTACTAAGTTATAAAAGGAAGTTTAAAAAATGAGTAAAGAAATTATTTTGACAATTGAAGGACTCGAAGAAAAAAAACAAGAGCTAAGACACTTGATTGAAGATGTCCGTCCCGAAGTAATTCGTGAATTAGTTGAAGCCCGTAACCAAGGTGATTTAAGTGAAAATGCAGATTATGATGCTGCCAGAAATCGCCAAGCGGAAGTTGAAGCCCGAATTAAAGAAGTAGAGGCTATGATTTCTCAGGCCAAGATTATCGATACTCGTAGTAGCAAAAAGGGAGAAGCCAAAATTGGTTCAACTATTACCTATCACAAAAGAGGTAGTGATATTGACCAAGTGGTGAAAATTGTTGGGGCTGTAGAAGCAGATCCTTTTCAAGGGTTAATATCTAATGAGTCGCCATTAGCAAAAGCTATCCTGGGCCACAATGAAGGTACCATAGTCGAAGTTAAAGAAGTGAAAGTACCTTACAAAATTGTCATTAAACAAGTTAAATAATTAAAACTTTAATAAATTAGAGAGATGAGATGAAGTGCTTATGATTCGTTGTCAAAAAACTTTTAAGTCGACAACTTCAAAACCTACTCTTTATTTAGTTGGAACTCCAATCGGTAATTTGGCTGATTTATCGCCTCGTGCGCAAACAATCCTCCAAGAAGTCGATTGGATTTTTTGTGAAGATACCCGCACGACAGAACAATTACTAAAGCATTATGGTATTCAAAATAAATTAATTTCTTGCCATAAATTTAACGAGCAAAGTCGGGTTGATAAATTGCAACAAATCCTTGCGACAGGGCAATCTATGGCCCTAGTTAGTGATGCAGGAGTGCCGATTATTTCTGATCCGGGAGCCAAGATTGTTAGGGAGATTTTACATCGCCTGCCAAACCAGATTAATGTTTCTGGAGTGAATGTCGGCCCCGCCTATATTCACGCTTTGGTCGCTAGTGGTTATGAAAGCCCCAACCATTATTTCTATGGCTTTTTAAAAAGTCGTGGTTTTGAAGCGAAAAAACGTGAACTAACTAATGTCTTAATGACCTTACCAGAAAAGACCATAATCGTTTTTTATGAATCAGTTCACCGTATCAAAGAAACAATAGCCTTTTTAGCTGAAATCTTGCCACCAACTACCTCGGTAATGATTGCGCGTGAACTGACTAAAACCAATGAAGAAATTATCCAAGGACCGATAAGTGAGTTGGCAGCCTACGTGGCAGCAGACCAAATGGTGTTAAAAGGAGAGTTTGTGGTTTTGGTTTCTAAAGAAACCAATTGGTCAAAAAATTGAACTCTTGACGAGATTGTTCAAGCAACCCAAAAACTAACTAGCGAAGGCCACTCTTTAAAAGCGGCTGCTAGTATTATTAGTTTAGAATCGGGTTGACCAAAAAATAAAATTTACCAATTAATGGTTGAAAAACAAAAATAAACCGAATCCCTTAGGGGTGAATGAATGCAAAATAAGTTTGAAATTAATGACAAAACTATACCAAAGGGATTGACCAAAATGGCACCGAACGAACTTAAAGAAGTTGATGGTGGAAGTTTGAGTGGGGTACTTTTAGGGGGTCTTGCTAGCCTTATCGATGCTTCAACCAATTTTATTACCAGTATGGCTGGGATTGGCTTTGCCTTTTCTGGAGCCGGACCCGAACAAGCAATTAAGGGAGATTTTAAGTTCAATAAAAATATGAGTTTTAGTTGAGACAACACGAAAGTTTTTGACCATTGGGCTCACGACTCTCAAGTGGTAAAATTATAGGGAGTTTATAGTCAAGAAACCGAACTCGCAACTCAGGTGGCAACTCTAGACCTCTTTTAATATTGGCTAAGTTTAAATAAAAGTGGGTTCTTGGCAAAAGAAACCCATTACTTTTTGTCTCTGTAGCTCAGTGAATAGAGCAATAGCCTCCTAAGCTATAGGTCAGCAGTTTGAATCTGCTCAGGGACACCAACTTGAAAATGATGCCGATTTACCGGCATTTTTTCTTGGTCTTTTGCCAAAAATAATGTAAACTATTATAGTTGAAATCTTAAAGTTTCAACCGCTCTTGAAATGTTTTCCAAGTGAACAAGAATTTGTTCCACATTTCTAGGCGAGTCTAGACTGGAGGAAAAAATGTTTGCAATTATCAAAACTGGAGGAAAACAAATCAAAGTAGAACTAGGGCAAGAAATTTTTGTGGAATTATTGCCAGGTGAAGCAAATGATGTTGTTACCTTTGATGAAGTCTTGATGGTCAACGATAAAATTGGAACCCCAACTGTTGCGGGAGCTAAAGTAACAGGTGTGATTTTAAAACAAGGAAAAGAAAAGAAAATCCGTGTTGTTCGTTACCATCCCAAAAAGAATGTCAACAAAGTTTATGGTCACCGTCAACCATATACTAAAGTTAAAATTCAAGAAATTATTGGTTAATTTTAGCGAGTAATTTTGTGTACTTAACAGTAATTGAGAAGGGAAGTGATTGTGATGGTGAAAATTGAAATTACCAAGCAAAACACAACCTATCGTAAATTAACAATGCAAGGTCATGCCGGGGCCGGTCCAAATGGTTCGGATCTTGTTTGTGCTGCATTAAGTGGAATTATCTCGGGAGCATTAAATGCTTTCCACCAAAAAGATGCTAATGCCTTTGATTTCCAAGTAACAAGTAATCAAGTGGTGATAGTCGTTATCCACCCAAATGCCGAAACTAATTTATTAATGGAAATGTTAGCAATTCAGTTAATAACAATTGCTAATGAATATCCCAAAAATGTCAAAATAAAGGAGGTTGGTTAAAATGAAATATTGATTAGGCTTACAGTTCTTCGCCTCGAAAAAAGGAGTTGGATCAACAAAAAATGGTCGTGACTCAGAATCGAAACGTTTAGGAGCTAAAAAAGCGGATGGGCAATTTGCCAACGCTGGATCAATTATTTTCCGCCAACGGGGAACTAAAATTCACCCAGGTCACAACGTTGGTCGTGGCGGGGATGATACTTTATTTGCGCTAGTAAGTGGTATTGTCAAATATGAAAAATTTGGCAAAGGTCGCACTCGTGTAACAGTTATTCCTCAAGAAGCAAAAACTAAATAATCTTAGTATTAAGTTAAACAAAAACCAAGGTTCTTCCTTGGTTTTTGTTTTTTTAGGGTTTGGTAAACAAGTCTCGGTAAGGAAAATTTGCCCTTTTTTAGAAACAAAATGGTAAAATTAGACCGGATTATAAATGAAACTTACTTAACTAAAGAAGTAAACAATTAATCCTAATTGGATTAACCAATAAGATGAAGAAGACAGGAAATGGGAGTGACAAAGAATGAATATTGTAGGTATTATTTTTTTCATTCTAATTTTGCTTTCACTTTTTTCTTCAGGATCTGGCTTTTTGGCTTACAAAAGTCGTCGTAAACGTAACTACTCTCAAAACCAAAGCCAAACTCATCAAGCCTTTGAAGCCAATAAAAAGGTTTGACAATTTAATACCCAAAAAACCGTTTCAATACCAGAATATAATTACCAAGAAAACTTTACTGATTTTCCATTTTTTAGTAATTACCAAGAAACTGAAGCTTTTCTAGCCAAAAAGAATGTTAGTCCAAAGCAAATGCAAAATTTCATGAAAAGTATGAAGGGTTACGAAAGTCAGATGGCTCGTTACTGAACCGAGCAACAACGTCGTCTCCTTCGTGCTTTCGACCAAGCGGGTTTAAATACTAGCCCAGAAGCAACTGAGTTTGCCTTAAAATATTACAATCTTTTCCTTGATGCTTTCCGTCATGAAGTAATCAATTATTTGGCAAATAAAATTTTAGTTGCCGAAGTTGGTCGTGCTCTCAACGAGGAACCAAAAGTAATGCCCCAAGGTCAAAGTTATGATCATTATATTAAGGGAGCCTTGGACTACTTTTATATGATTTTAAATGATGATGTTAATAAGATTATTGATAGTATGAATCAAGAAATTCGTTCGCAATATGCTCAGTTCTTTTGACAAAGTGATGAAGCTCGAAACCAGAGTCATTCTGCTGGAGCTTCATTCCAAGCGCAATTTGACGAAGTTGGTCAAGCCTATAAAACTTTGGAAACTAAGCAAGAAGCTACCGATGATGAATTAAAGAGTAATTATCGTAAATTGGCAAAAAAATATCATCCTGACCGTAATCCAAGCCAAGAAGCCAAAGAAAAAATGGCAAAAATTAACTCTGCCTATGATTTGTTAAAAAAAATTAGGAACATGTAAAATAAATATGTTAGTAATACTAGCAATTATTCACTAACCAAATAACAAGGAGAAGTTATGGAACTAAAAGTTGATGTCAAAGAATTAATGGATGTTTATTTTCCACAAGCATTGGAAGCTACCAAAAAATTAGTAAAAATTCCTTCTTTTAAAACTGCAGCGGAACCAGGTGCTCCTTATGGTAAGGCAACCAAAGAGGTTTTAGAGGCTACGTTAGCCTTAGGAAAAGAACTTGGATTTGAAACTTATCAAGATGCCAAAAACCGTTATGGCTTTCTAGATTATGGTGATAAAGATAAAGAAATTTTTGCCATTCTTTGTCATTTGGATGTAGTTCCTCCCGGAAATTTAAAGGAATGAAAAACCAATCCTTTTACGCCAATTGTAGAAGATGGTAAATTAATTGGTCGAGGTTCATTTGATGATAAAGGACCCACGGTAATGAACCTTTATGCTTTGAAGTATCTAAAAGATCATCATTATGTTCCCAAAGATTACAAAATTAGGGTCATTTTTGGGTTAACCGAAGAAACAACTTGAGAATCAATTCGTGCCTATTTGGCAGATTTTGGGGCCGCAAAAATGGGTTATGTGCCTGATGGTGAATTTCCAGTGGTTTATGCAGAAAAATGAATTGTTGATTATGATGTTGAAGGTAATCTACCAACCGATTTTGAAATTCACGGTGGTGAAGCCTACAATGTGGTTGATGATTATGTAACCTACAAAGGACCTAAACAAACTGAAATTGCCGATTGACTCCACAAAAATAAAATTATGACTGAGGATGTTGAAGGAAAACTTGGTGTTAAAGGTAAAGCGGCTCATGGAAGCTTACCTTGGTTAGGAGAAAACGCTGCTACTTACTTGGGGAAAGCAATGGAGGCGGTTGGCATTAATAATCCCGTTGTGAAATTTTTGGCCGCAATGCATTTAAATTTCAATCTCTCACCATTATTTGATGATATCGAAGATGAAACTGGCAAATTGACCCAAAATTTAGGAATCGTTGACATCAAAAATGGTAACCAACGATTGGCTTTCAATTATCGTGTCCCAGTTTTGACTAACCCCAAAGAAATCTTTATTCCACGACTAAATAAAGAAGTGGAAAGTTATGGCTTGCATGGCAAAACGATTGCTATTGAGGATAGTGTTTACGTGCCAAAAGATTCACCAATGGTTACTAAAATTATGAAAGTGTACCAAGAAGTAACGGGGGATACAAAAGCAAAACCATTGGCCATTGGTGGCGGCACTTATGCCAAAGCGATGCCTGGTTTAGTAGCCTTTGGTGCTGAATTTGATAATGAAAAGTCAACGATGCATGCTTATAATGAATGAGTTTCGCTAAAAGATTTACAAAAAATGTTAGAAATCTATACGAAGGCTATTATTCTCCTTACAAAATAATGTTTAAAACAGTTAATTATCCCGAAGGATAATTAACTGTTTTTTATTTGTTTCTTGACTATTATTGGTGTTTAAAAACCTTTTTTTATGTCAAGAGTTATGCTAAAATCAACAAGTTAGTAAACTATAACTTTAGATTATTAATACACTTTTAGGAATTGTTAGTCCGTGTGCTCAAATTTTAATAAAACGAGTGGACTGATTTGGAACTAGAAGGAAGTTTAACAAATAACAATAATAAAGAAGGAGAATCTTAATGGCAAAATTATTAACTCGTGATGAATTATCACTTGCTGGTGCTCAATATGGTCACCAAACTAAACGTTGAAACCCTAAAATGGCCCCATACATTTATGGAGTAAAAAACAAAACTCATATCATTGATTTACAAAAAACTTTAGCTCAATTGGCTTTAGCAAATGAATTGATGCAACAAGTTGCAAAGAAAAATGAAAAGGTGCTTTTCGTTGGTACTAAACGCAATGGTAAATTAGCAGTCAAAGAAGCTGCTTTACGTACTGGAAACCACTATGTTAACGAACGTTGATTAGGGGGTACCTTGACTAATATGCGCACCATTTCTTCAAGAATTAAGGCACTTTGAGAAATTGAAAAAGAAGAAGCTAATGGTCGCTTAGCTCTCCGTACTAAAAAAGAACAAATTTTAACACTTAAAGAAAAAGCAAACTTAGAAAGAACTCTTGGGGGAATTAAACAAATGCGTAAACTGCCAAGTGCTTTGGTAGTTGTTGATCCTAAAGGTGATGAAATCGCTGTTAAAGAAGCACGCAAATTGAAAATTCCAGTAATCGGAATTTGTGATACTAATGTTGATCCTGATCTAGTAGATATTTGTATTCCTGCTAATGACGATTTAATGGAATCAATTAACTTGATTATTAATAATTTAGTTGACAATTATGCTGAAGCTGCTAATTTAACTTTAGTCCCATCAGCTTTAAAAGTGGTTGCTCCTAAAAAAGCTCCATTAGAAGATGGGGAACGTCGTGAAGGATATCGCGGTCGCAATAACCGTTACAATATGAATGGTTATAACCCTAACTACGTGCCTCGTGATCACCAAAACCAATACCAAAACTCAACTCCAACTCAAGTAGTTAGTGCCCCAAGCCAAACTAGTCCTACTGCTCAAGTAGATGTAGAAAAACCTGAACTTAAGGAAGGAATCGTAGCATAATGGATGCAAAGTTAATCAAAACCTTAAGAGAAATGACCCAAGCTGGGATGATGGATTGTAAAAAAGCTTTAGATGCTACTAATGACAACCTAGATGATGCTGTAATTTGATTACGTGAAAATGGTTTAGTAAAAGCGGCTAAAAAAGTTGATCGTGTAGCAGCGGAAGGAATCACTTTAGCAAAAGATAACGCTCACTATGGAATAATCGTTGAAGTTAATAGTGAAACAGATTTTGCTGCTAAAAACCAAGCCTTTGTTAAATTGGTTGATGAAATCGCCGATACAATTTTGAAACATACTCCTAAAACAATTGAAGAAGCTTTAAATAGCAAAATGGCTGACGGTCAAACAATTCGTGAAGCTCAAGTCGCAGCAACTGCTACTATTGGTGAAAAAATTGAACTTCGTCGTTTTAACTTGATTAAAAAATTACCAAATAACCATATAAGTTTTTATAATCATGCAAATAAACGAATTTCTGTTTTATTAGATTTTGAAGGACCAATTAGTAATGATGACGCTTACAATGTGGCAATGCATGTTGC
Source organism: Entomoplasma freundtii (assembly GCF_002804205.1). Taxonomy (GTDB): domain Bacteria; phylum Bacillota_I; class Bacilli_A; order Mycoplasmatales; family Mycoplasmataceae; genus Williamsoniiplasma; species Williamsoniiplasma freundtii. Next base: position 635,446 of record NZ_CP024962.1, on the reverse strand, counting down.
TGCAATGGGACCTCAATATATTGCAATGAATGATATTCCAGAAGAGTTAAAAAACCAAGAATTAAGTATTATTCGTGCTACTGCTGCCGAAGATCCAAAATTACAAGCTAAACCAGCAAATGTTTTGGAAGGAATTCTAAAAGGTAAATTAAGTAAACGTTTATCGGAAATTAGTTTACTGGACCAAACTTATGTTTTAGATGAAAAATTCAAAGTTGGTGATTTCTTAAAAGCTAAAAATGTTACTCTAAAAGAAATGATTCGTTACGAAGTGGGAGAAGGAATTGAAAAGGTGTCGACTGACTTTGCAAGTGAAGTTGCCGCCCAACTTAATGGAGGTCATTAATGTTTAACTGAATGGTTGCTGATTTTGTCAATGGTCGCTTAGGAATCGATGGTAACCAAAATACCTCGATTCTAACTTTATTCATTATCATGGCCTTGGTATCGGCCCTCTTAACTGGAGCAAGTATTTATTACCTATACCAATTTATTCGCACGGTTGCTAAATCAAAAATTATTGGTTATCCAATGATTATTACTTTTTATGGTTTAGAATTTATTGCGTTGCTTTCATGAATTTTAGGACTAGCCTTTTTCTGCGATGCGGAAAAAATCTTCACGACTGCTAAAATGGCGCAAGATACTGAAATTGCTTTGTTAGTTATCGGCTTTGTTGCTTTATTTAGTAGTATGGCGTTGATGTGATTGCTATTACCAAAATTTGGGATGGCCTTTACCAATGACAGTATCATTTACATTGGAGAAAGCATCGCTTATAGTCGAATTCAAGCAATCATTATTGATAACGAAAAAGAGGCTATTTATATTAATTATCAACAAACAAAGCGAAGTTTTAAACGCCAAAAGTTTAGTTTAAAAAGTGTTGAAGGTCAATTTGTTTTAGCCCATGCGGCAGAATCAGGCTTTGAACCAAGAGTTGGCAATGAGGATCAATATTTCCGTTCGCTAATTCCCGGTAAAAAACAAAGTAATTCCGTTCAGAACTCAGAAAATGATAATAAGTAGGTTTCTCACCTACTTCTTTTTATGGAATGTTAAGTATAATAGAAATGATTTAAAGGAGTGTTAAGGAGAGTCATGAGCTTAAAGTACGAAACCGTTCTCCTCAAAATTAGTGGAGAAGCCTTAAAAGGCGATAGTGAAATCTACGATGAAGCCGCCCTTGAGGGGGTTGGTAAACAAATTGTTTCCTTGGCTAAAGAAGGTTTAAGGATTGGAATTGTTGTTGGTGGTGGAAACATCTGACGAGGAAAAATGGGCCAGGCAATGAAAATGCCCCAAATTGATGCCGATTATATGGGTATGTTAGCTACAATGATGAATGCCTTGGCTTTAGAAACGACAATTAGTCGCTTAGGCTATACAAAAGTGGTAGTTTACTCGGCTTTAGAAACTCGCAATATTAGTGATCCTTATAGTTATCGTGAAGCTCGTGCGAAACTAAGCGCTGGCTATATCGTTATTTTTGCTGCTGGTACTGGCTATAGTTATTTCACAACTGATACTGGAGCTGCTATTAGAGCAATTGAAATTGGAGCTGATGCGCTAATGATGGCTAAAAATGGTGTGGCTGGAGTCTATGATTCTGACCCGAAATTAAACCCAAATGCGAAAATTTATAAAAAGCTAACCCACAAAGATATTACTGATCGTGATTTACGAGTAATGGATTTAACAGCCGCTACACTAGCTCGCGATGGCAAACTAAAAATTGAGGTTTTCGACATGCAAGGACCAAACAATATTGTTAAAGTAATGCATAACGAATTACCATCCACAATCATTGAATAAGGAGCTCAAATTTTATGGATAATTTAGATCAGTTATTAAAAAATTCAGAAAAGACCATGAGTCAAGTGGTTGAGTCATGAGATAAAAACATGGCCAAAATTCGTACCGGTAAAGCTAATAACTCAATGCTTGACTCGGTAATCGTCAATTATTATGGAACCCCAACCCCATTATTACAATTGGCGCAAGTTAATACTCCAGAACCTAATATAATTACTGTTCGCCCTTATGACCGTCAACAAATGTCAGAGTTTGTAGGTGGAATTAACCGGGCTAATCTTGGGTTAACGCCTGTAGCTGATGCAGAAATAATTCGTATCACAATCCCCCCACTAACTGAACAAGTCCGTAAGGATTCAGTTAAGAAGATGTGAAAAGAACTGGAAAATTTCAAAGTTCATATCCGTAACGAACGGCGCTATTTTATTGATAAAGTGAAAAAAAGTGATTTAAGTGAAGATGTTGTCAAAGAAGCTGAAAAACATATTCAAGATTTGACAAACAAGTACACTAAAATGCTTGATAATAAAACCAAAGATAAAGAAAAAACCTTAATGACTATCTAACTAGTCAATAATTTAGTGTTTAAACGGAAAGAAATATATGTTTCTCTTCAACCTTCCCTTAAATTAAATAGTTTGACAGCAAGTTTAACTAGCGATTTATTTGGACTTGGCCAACGAGAAATAATTATATTAAGAGGTAATATTTTTAATGAAAATCGTGGATGTTTTCAAAGCAGATTTAAAAGAGAGCACAGACTCCATGGGCCTTGAGTCCCAACCTGTTGTTGAAATTAATAAAAGTAATATTGCTGGTGGTTATGCAACTACTGTTGCTTTGGCAGGAGCTAAAAGTTTAAAACAAGCCCCAATTAAAATTGCTGAAGTGATAAAAGCTCATCTTGACAAAAAAGACTATTACGAAACAGTGGAAATTGTTAAACCCGGCTTTATCAATGTAACTTTTAAACCGGAATTTCTTTCTCAAGTTTTGGTTAATATTGATGATGAAAAAGAAAACTACGGGCAAAATCCGGTCAAAGATTATATTTACAATGTGGAGGAAGTTTCGGCTAACCCTACTGGTTGACTGCATATTGGTCATGCTAGAAATGCTGTGTTTGGTGACTCTTTAACCCGGATTTTGAAAAAGGATGGCTACCCAACCCAAACGGAATATTATACCAATGATGCTGGTAACCAAATTAACATCTTGGCGGTGACAGTCTTTGTCCATTATTTAAATCTTTTGGGAATCAAAGCTGAGAAGCCTGAAGGGGCTTATGCTGGTGATGCTTATAATGATGTTGCCCAAAAATTTATTGATGAATATGGCGACAAATTTAAGGATGTTAAATTTAACGATAAACAAATTTTAGATGAAGAAGTTCACCAATTATTCCGGGTTCGTGCTACTCGACATTTCTTAAAAATCATTAAAACGCAATTAGCTGATTTAGACGTGCATATTGGTCATTACTCAAGTGAGCAAGAAATGTACGATAAACATGAAATTGAAAAATTAATTGCCTTATATGAAGAAAAAGGAGCTCTTTTCCAAAAAGAGGGAGCTACTTGATTACGTACGACTGATTTCGGCGATGATAAGGATCGTGTCTTAATTAAATCTGATGGAAGTTATACATACATCGTGCCAGATTTGGCGACTCATCACATTCGTGTTCAAAGAACCAATGCTGATAAATATATTAACATTTGGGGTGGAGACCATCATGGGTACATTCCACGTTTACGAGCTGGTTTGGCTTTATTAGGTAATGATCGAGAAATTTTGGATATCGAAACTGTGCAAATGGTCCGCTTGATAAAAGATGGCCAAGAATACAAAATGTCAAAACGAAAGGGTACAGCCGTTTGGCTAATTGATATTTTGGAAATGGTTGGCAAGGATTCGTTACGTTATATGTTGGCTTCAAAATCACCATCATCACATATGGATTTAGATTTGGATTTAATTCAACAAAAAAATTCTTCAAACCCAGTTTACTATGCTCAATATGCAACTGCTCGAGCTAATTCTGTTTTGCGCCAAGCTAAGAATAAAAGTTTGGAACCGCTTTGAAGTCAAACTTCTCTTCTTAACCAACCTCGCGAATTAGCTTTATTAGCCACTTTGGATAATTTCTCGGAAGTAATTCATTCTGCTTCTAAAAATCGTGCTCCTCAATTGGTTACCGATTATATTCAACAATTAGCTAAACAATTCCATTCTTATTACGCTGATGCGCAAATTATTGATGACACCAACCCCGCTCTTAGTCAAGCTCGTTTAGGTTTGGTGGCCGCTACTTTACAAGTTTTAACAAATGCGTTTGACTTAATTGGAGTCAGTCCTAAAGAAAAAATGTAAACTTTGTTTCAAGGTTTATAATTAACAAGAGGTATAAAAAATGGATTGAAATCGGACTTGAGCATCTTTATTAAATTGAATAGGAACAATTTTTGTAGTAAATATCATCCTTTGGTTATGAGAAAAACCGCTTCTTGGTGAACGTTTATTTAAAGTACCATTGCCAAAAGGGCGTTTAAACCTTTTCCTTTTCGGTTTATTAACTTTTTTGATTTTTATTACCGTTGCCGGTTGACTAGCGAATATTGTTTTTTGAATTTATAACAAAAACTCAATTCCTACCATTATTTTTTACAGATTAATTGATTAATCAAAATTTGCTTATCTTTTAGTTTCCAAACAATGCACCACTCATTCTTCTTGTTGGTGCATTTTTCAAAGCAAAAATATCCTCTAGGAAAGGAAAAACTAAATCATGCAACATTGAGATGAATTAAATCTTGGTTCCTTCAATGGGCCTCTGGATCTCCTTTTAAATTTAATTAGAGAAAAGAAAATGGCTTTAAAAGATATTAGCGTGATGGCTGTTACTGACCAATATTTGGCTTACTTACAAAGCCAAACCGCTTTAGATATTGAAATTGCTAGCGAATACTTAACAATGGCAGCCCAATTGATTGAAATGAAATCATTATCCTTGTTACCAGAGACCACGAAGTCGCTTCGTGAGGAAATCTATTTTGATTTAGTTGGCCAATTAAATCAATATGACCAATTTAAAAAAATTGCCACTCTTCTTGCTGATAAACAAATTACATATTGAGAAACTTTTTCCAAACCCGCAACTAAATTATTAGGGCAAAATAAATTAGGCACCATTACTACAGTTTCTCATGAAGCCGACCTTGATATCGACTTGGGAGATTTAGATTTGGAAGACTTTGCTAATATTTATCGTCGTCTTCTGAGCCAACAACCAAACGTAGACTTAGCTTTGGAGGATATAAGCGAACTCGATGACCAAGTGGTTAACTTTATTGAAACCCAAACTATTTCGCCTCAAGAAATTTCTAAATTGATTTTGACATCTATGTCAACCGATAAGCTAAAAGCATGAAGATTAGAGGATTTAATTCCGGGTGAGATAGTCAATCTCAAAAATTTGGTATCAACTTTTCTAGCTGTTTTAGATTTGGTGCGCTACCAGTTTACTCGTATTACCCAACAAGACGAAACGCTTTGAGTCCGTTTAACTCAAACGGCGATTAGGGATGAAAATTTATTAGCGCGATTGGAGATGATTAGTCATGAAACCCAAACAAACGATAGTTATGAATAAAACTTCACAGCCAGAGATTTTGGCAATTATCGAAGCCTTGTTATTTTTAAATGGTGATGAGGGCTTAAGTTTAAAGACTTTGGAAACCATGCTTGAAAATGAAAAGCCATCCACTATTAAACAAGCACTGAATAATTTGCAAAATAAATACCGCAATGATTCGAGTTCGGCTTTTGCGATTCAAGAATTTGCGACTAACAAATACCGTTTGCATACGAAACAAGTGCTTTATCCCTTTTTGCAAAAATCAGAAGCAATTCAAAGTCAAAACCGTTTATCAATCACAACAATTGAGGTTTTAGCGATTATTGCTTATCAAGGACCAATAACTAGAGCTGAAATTGATTTAGTCCGTCAGTTAGACTCCACTTACCAATTGGCAAAATTAAAAGAATTACGTTTGATTCAAGTTGTGGGTCGCAAACCAGAGACTAGAGCTAACCTTTATCAAGTGACTGATAGTTTCTATAAATTATTTAACTTACAAGATTTAGCTACTGATTTGCCAGAAATTGATTACGAAGCTATTTTACGAACCCAAAAACAAAATGATGAACTAATTTACCAATCTCATGATGCAGAAAAAGTTGGTTTAAACCTTAATGATAGCAATACCATGAACCAATTATTCCAAAGCATTGATGACACCTTTATTGAAGACTTAGGAGAAAATTAAAATATGCCACAAGAGCGCTTACAAAAAATTATTGCCAACCGAGGAGCAGTTTCTCGCCGTCGGGCAGAGACACTGATTGAACTCGGAAGAGTTAAAGTAGATGGTAAAGTTATTACCGAAAAAGGCTTCAAAACAAACCTTGATGCCTTTATTGAAATTGATAATCGCGAAGTGGTCAAACAAAATGATAAATACTACTATTTATTCAATAAACCTCGTTTTGTTTTAACAACAATGTATGATCCTAAAGGTCGAAAAACTGTTGCAGACTTTTTTAAAGATGTTCCAGCGCGTGTTTACCCCGTAGGACGTTTAGATTACGATGTTTCAGGGTTATTAATTATGACTAATGATGGCGACTTCGCTAACTTTGTTATGCATCCCCGTTACGAATTTTTAAAGACTTACCAAGCTCTTTGCCAAGGTAATGTATCCCCTATGGCTGTAAAGCAATTAATTAAGGGAGTTACCATTGATGAAGATTATCGCACCCAAGCTGTATCCGCCAAGTTATTAAGTTATAATCCAGAAACTAACCAATCAGTGGTGGAATTGACAATTGCCGAAGGTAAAAAGCATCACGTCAAAAAAATGTTAGAAGCGGCCGGAATGAATCTCTTAAAGCTAAAACGAACAAAAGTGGAATTTTTAACGCTTGATAATTTAGACTTAGGGCATTATCGTGATTTAACTCCTCATGAGGTAAAACAATTTTATGGGATTTACAAAGCTAACCGTCGGAAAGATGACTAAAATTAACAAATATAAAGTAAATAAAAAAGTAGCAAAAGAGGTTTTTAAATGAGAATAGCAATTTTTGGGACAGTTGGAGTGGGAAAATCATCAGTATCAAAACGGATTTCCGAAGAACTAGGATATGAAATTTTTCCTGAACCGATTGATGATAACCCTTATTTTGAAGAATATTATAAGGATATGAAAAACACAGTTTTCAAGATGCAAGTTTATATGCTTACAGCCCGTAGTTTGCAATTAACCCAAGCAAAACAATTGAAAAATGTAATTTTTGATCGCACCATTTTAGAAGACCCGATTTTTGTTAAGGTCAATCATGAATTAGGAAATATGAATGATGTGGATTTCAAAACTTATAATTCCTTTTACGATCATGTAGTTATGCCTTCTCTTGGTGAAAGAGCTAATTTTGATTTAGTAATTTACCTTAAGGCTTCAACAGACAAGGCTATTGAACGAATTAAAGAACGTGGTCGTATTGAAGAACTTGATATGCAACGAGCTTATTGGGATGTTTTAAATAAACATTATGAAGAATACTACCAAAAAAATAAAGATAAATTTAATTTCCTAGTTGTTGATGCTGAAACTGATGATATGGATGCTAAAATGAAAATTATTTTAGAAAAAATCAAAAGTTTGGAAACCCAAAAACAAACCACAACTAAAAAAAATAAAAACAAAGCCTAAGCTTTGTTTTTTTGATTTAAATTTTATTTTATCTGGTTTCCACTCGGGAAAGATTTTTTAATTTTGAAAGTGTTATAAAATTAAAAAGTTAAGGAAGAGGGGATAAAAATGATTTCACATTTTGAACCAACGACGAAATACAAAAAATACCAAAAGCTTTTAAATAATTTATTAAACATCTACCCTCATGATTCCGCACTTTTTACTCATCTTAACCAAACAACTAATTTTGATTTATTGCCAAAATTAGGTGAAGATAATGTTCGGAAATTACTGGAAAGTAAGGATTTTAAAATAAGTTTGCGGGAAACAAATTGGGAAGAATTGACAAAAATAATTAAAAAAGCTCCTAATGGTGAAGTAATTATTGAAGCTTTTAAAACTAAAAAAGAACGTCTAGCAAAAACTAAAAAAATGGCTTTATTAAACGTTAAGCAATTTGACATTACTAGAAATATCCTTTTGGATGAACTAAATAATAAAATTGCCCAAAGTAAAAATAAATGAATGGTTTACCGTCGGAAAGCCATGGATGCTAATATTCAAGATAATGTTTGACAATTGCATATTGCCACCTTTTTTGTGAGCGTTAAAACACCATTAAAAACTTTATATGCGCCGTTATTACTGCGCGAAACAAAAATTATTTTTGAGGACCAACATCCCTTTTTAGTACCTTTAGGATCGTGAAAGATAAACGAAAAATTGATTTTTATCTTGAATGAATCTGGTTTTAAAATCAATGAAAACTTAGTTTTTAGTGAAGACCAAACTGCGTTTGAAGTCCAAACCGAACTCTTAAAAATTTTACCCCTTGATCCCACCTCGGTTAATTCTTGGTTTGGAAACTTTGTTGGCTTAGAGCCAATCGAAATCCAAACCGATAATCTTATTGCTCATTCAGGAGTGGTTTTAGGAATGTTTAAGCCAGCCGGTGGTCACTTAAGAAGAACGATGTTAGAAATCATTGAAAATGATGAATTAGAAAATATTTTAAGTCCTGCAACGAATAAACGCATTTACCAAAATCATGTGGAAGATTTTATTTTAAACCAATCTGATAAACTTTTACGCGTCCAAAATAGTAACTTTTCGCAAGATAAAGCCCTTATTTCTGCTTTGATTCAAGACACAATTATTTGGGGACCCCCAGGAACTGGAAAATCACAAGTCATTGCGAATATTATTGCTAACATTTTATTTTATGACAAAACAGCAGTCGTTATGTCTCAAAAGAAAGCGGCTCTAGATGTACTTAAAAAACGTTTACAAAATCTTTCACCATTTGTGTTATTTATTCTCAATGATAACAAATTAAGCAAGGAAGAATTTTATAAACCATTGAAGGAATTTATTAGTTTGGTAGAGTATAGTCAAACAGTACCCTTAAAAAGAAAACGCAAGATTATTTCGGCGACTGAACTTCAAGCACTAGAATCAATTCGTGTTTGCAAAGAAACCGCAACATTTTTGCCATCAATGGAATTAGTCAAAGCTTTTGGTTACCAACCAAAAACGCTATTTGATTTCTTTAGCTTAGACAAAAATTACATTTACCCACGTGTTGGTGATTCGGCTGATTTTAAGAATTACCAAAAGGTATTGTCCAATTCTAATCATCTTGATAAAGAAAAAAATAATTTTAGTTTTCGTAAATATCCGAAGAACTTTAAATTGCAAGCTCAAAAATCTTTCACTCTTATGAGCAATAACCCTCACTTGGATGTTAATAGCTTGCTAAGCTTTGCCCAACAAACAACTTATGAACGCACATTGGCTTTAAGTCAAAGCTCACAAGCCTTTAGTCGTAATTATTCTCAAGACCTTGATAGTGATTATTTAGTCGGTTATTTAGCTAACCGTCTTTTAGCAAAAATTGAAAATTGGAAAATTCATGATGTTGATAAATATGAAGCTTACACTCGTTTTGCCAACGCGGTTCGTGCAAGTCGTCGTTTGCCTTACAAATTTGTTAATGAACACAAGGTGATTCTTCATGATTTATTTCCAATTGTCATCACTACCCCGGAAACTTCATTTATTAGCTGACAAAAAGAATTTTTCGATTATGTGATTCTTGATGAATCATCGCAAATTTTTGCCGAAACCGGTTTACCGTTACTTTACTTGGCTAAAACAAAAATCTTGGCTGGTGATACTCAACAAATGCAACCTTCGAATTGGTTTGCCACGCGGGACCAAGGTGATGCTAACGAAACTGATATTCCAGAAAATACCGTCTCGATTTTGAACTATGCATTTGATAAGGGTGTTTACCAAGTGATGTTAGACCAAAACTTCCGTTCTAGCGCTGCGGCCTTGATGTCTTTTTCGGCTCGTCATTTCTATAACTCTAATCTTGAAACAATCGATAAAAATGTTATGAAAGAAGTCAAAAACCAAAAACGTATTTTAGTCAAAAACGTGAATGGAAAATGGGAAAATGGGATTAACCAAAAAGAAGTTAACGAAGTATTGAAGATCCTCAAACAAGAGAAGAAGAAATACGCTACCATTTTAGTTTTAGCCTTTAATGTTTTGCAAAAACAACTATTAGAAAAAACTATTTATGAAAATTATCCTGACCTTTTAGATTTGGTTGAAAACGAAAAAATCATTATCCGAAATATCGAAAATGTTCAGGGTGATGAAGCTGATTTGGTAATCATGTCGGTAGTTTACGATGATAAGACAAATATTAGTTCGACTTATGTAGCCCGACCAGGCGGCAAAAATGCTTTAAATGTCGCCATTTCACGCGCTCGGGAACAAATGATTGTTGTAAAATCAATCGCAGCAAATAAGATAAAATTTGCCACAAATCAGGATACGACTATTTTTAAGAAGTGACTGGAATTTCTTGATCTTCAAGAAAGCCAACAAAAAACTTATTCTAGTTGAGAAGGGTATGAGTTTGCTCCTAAGCAAAACGCTACACCAACAATTTCTCGTTTTAAGAAGGAAGTCTTTGAGGTTTTGAATAACCAACTTTTAGCTAATAAATACATTACAATTAAAACCCAATATCCTGTCGGAAGCAAAAACCTTGATTTAGCAATTATCGATGTTTTTAATACTTTTAAACTTGGTATTCAAGTCGATGATTTTCATTACCAAGGGAATGAAAATATTAACCATTATCTTTCAAGTTTGTCTGATCAAGAATTTTTGGAATTTAAAGGTTATCCAATTTATAAAATCAAGGAAATTGATTGATTATTAAATCGTGATCAAATTATCCAAGACGTGAATAAGTTACTTAGTTAACGAAAATGGTAATAAAAAAGAACCTTCAAAAGGTTCTTTTTTATTATTGCATTAAGCCTGCTTCATAAAGATTTTTGAAGTGGCCTGGTATTGAACGTAATTCTTCAAAACTACCCTTTTGGACAACGCCACCGGCATTAGCTCCAAGAACAATAATTTGGTCAGCATTTTTAATTGTTGAAAGACGGTGGGCAATAGTAATTGTTGTTCGTCCCTTCATTAATTCATCTAGCTTGCTCTGAATTTCTTTTTCCACAATATTATCTAAAGCCGAAGTGGCCTCATCTAAAATTAATAGTTGCGGATTTTTTAAGAACATTCTCGCAATGACTAGGCGTTGTTTTTGACCTCCACTAAGCATGAAACCATGTTCGCCTAGGATAGTTTTATAACCTAAAGGCCAACCCATAATAAGCTCATGAAGTTCGGCTTTTTGGCAGGCTAGCATTACTTCTTCATCGCTAGCGGCAAAATTACCATAACGAATGTTTTCAAAAACATCGCCAAAGAGAATTGATGGCTCTTGTTCCACATAACCAATATGATTTAAATAAGAAGCCAAAGCGACATCTTTAAGGTTTTGGTTTTCGTTAACGAAAATATCACCTTCTGTAGGGTCATAGTAACGCAAGAGTAATTTACTGATTGTTGATTTACCTGAACCAGTTTCCCCAACAAAGGCATAAGATTTCCCGTTTTCAAAAGTAAAATCAAATTTTGGTAAAATCGTTTTCGTTGGTTTTTCAGGATAAGCAAAGCTAACGTTTTTGAAAACAATGTTACCCGTAATTCCTTCAACAATTTCTCCAGTGGTGTTGTGAGGATTAATCAAAGAAGGTGCACTAATCGTTTCTTCAATTCGCGTTGCCGAAACTCCGGCCTTGGCCATTCCTAAAGCAATTGTAACTACTTGGAATAAGGCCCCAATCATTGCTCCTTGAGCAAGAGTGAAAGAGGCAAAAGTTGTTGAAAAGAAAACTGGCCCATCTACTGGTTTATTTTGATAAATTAGCATGGCACTAGCGACAACACCTAATTGAAGAAGACCAATCCCACCAAAGATGGTGGTAACTAATAAGGCAGCTGCCCCTGCCATTTTATTGGATTCTTTTTGGTAGTCTTTATGGACTTCTTTGAAACGATTGGTTTCGTAATCTTCTGTTCCATTAGACTTAATCAAACGAATGTTATTGATTCGATCAGTTACTTGACCATTGACATCGGTAAGTACTTCACGAACTTTCTTGATTTTTCCTTGAACAAAGCCAAATGAACATCCTAAAATGGTCATTAAGATGACAAAGACACCAATCACCACTAAAGCAAGATGTCATTCAAAATAAAACATCATACCTAATGTTCCTGAAATCGTGAGGATGGCTTGTAAAATTGTGGTTGGTACTTGACTTGCTTGTTCTCCGACAATTTGCGTGTCAGAAATTACTTTAGTCAAAATTTCCCCAATCTTTTTATCTGAATAATAAGAAATATCTTGTTTAGCTAAAGCAGTCAAAGAATCTTGACGTAAAATAACTTCAATTTTTACTGATAATAAAATTGCTAAATATTGGGTAACATACATTACTAACATGTTGAAGAATGTAATCCCAATAGCGATTCACATTGAGACATATCATTCTAGTCCTCAATATTGTCCCGTAACATCAACCCAAGGGTTAGCCCCGGGAACTTGGCTTATTTCTGCTAGATGCTTAGAAATTCCGAATGACATTTGCTGAGTTAATAAAGGCAAACTGATTGAACAAAGTACGCTTAAAAAAACTAAAGACATCATTGGGATGGATAACGATTTAAAACGACGGTAGTTTTTAAAAACGATTCCAAAAAAAGAACTTTTAACCTTTTTTAATGGCTTGTTAATTGCTTGTTGATTACTAGTAATCACTTCTGGTAAATTTTTTTCAGTTCTTTTTGAGTTTTTTAGATTAATAAATTTCATTTCTTCCTTTCTAAATAAGAAAGTGTCTTCGCCCCCCAAATAAATGAAAAGCAAGACACTTCCGAATGCTATTTAATTCTATCACAAACTTCCATTAAAGGCATGGCCTTAAATGGTTGTCTTTCTGGAGCATACCCCTGGTTTTTTTTGTATTTTGGGATGACATGCTCATGGTAATGAAAAACTTCTTGAAAAGCTTCTGCCCCATCATTAGTTACGAAATTAAAGCCATTTGGTTTTAATTTCGTTTGTAGTAATTCAGCAACCACTTTTTTAGCTTTGGTAACTGCACAAATGGTTAACTCATCAGTTTTGGAAAAACTAGAAGTATGTTTTTTAGGAATCACTAATGTATGACCATTATCGGTCGGATGAATATCAAGGAAAGCCAAGGTAGCATCATCTTCATAAATGATTGATGCTGGAATTTCTTTGCGAACAATTTTACAAAAAAGACAATCAGTAGTTTCCATTAATCTGATTCTCCACTATCATCAGTGTCGATATAACGACGAATTGATTCGTAAAGAGGTTTGTAGAGCACTTGATCACTACCGATAAATAATGGATAGATAGCAGAAGCGGCTGCATTAGAGACGTCACTATCTTTGGAAGTAATGTATTCCAATTGGTGTAAAAGACTTTGTTTTTGGTCACTGGCTAAATTGATGATGTCCAAAGAAGCTAAATTTTCTTCATAATAATGGAAAGTACCGTTATTGATGTACATATTTGGCTTGGCGGCATTAGGCCCCATATTAATTTGGTAACCAATAGTACGGCCCTCTTTATTTTTTAAAGAATTATTTTTACCATCAATACTTCCGTCGAAAGTGATAGTGCTGCCTTTTTTAGCATCGTCGAAACTTAATTTAACTGTTCCGCAATCAACTACTGTTCCAACAAGACTTTTATCATTAGCAACAATGGCATATCAATCATCGTTGCGCTTTTCAAAAGTAATACCTTGTTTATTTATTGGTGTATCTGATAACTTACCTAAATAAACTTCTTGCCCAATGCCAACATTGCCAATGATGCCTTCAAATGAATTGAGCATTGTAAATTGGAAACCTTGATAACCGTTAGCCGCAATAGTTTTATTTTGGTCTCAAATATTTTCTGGTGTTATTTTAGTAGTTGGATTAAAAAGACCATTAAAGTCATCAATTGTGTAGGCAACGTTATCAACGTAGAGATAATAAGCCGATTTATTAGCTTCCTCTTTATGTGATGTAATAACGTCTACTTTTGATGGAGTAATTTGTTTGCCATTAGCAATCAATGAATCACCAAAACTAGCGAATCATTTATCTTCAGTTTTAGGGAGGAATCCAGTAGTTGTTTGACCATAATCATAACTACTAATTGCTCCAGAAGAGGCACTTCGATTTTGACTACCATTAGTAGTGTCATTTAGTAAATCAATTAAATAAATTGGTAAAACAAAATAAATTTCTTGTTTGTTGTTATCAACCGTAAATGGTTGCCCAAGTTGGTCCTTAGTTATAATGGCTGGCGAATTAACTTTAGCAATTTTTGTTTTAGCTTCTTCAGCAATACTTAAGGTTCCATCTGCTGAAGAAATTGAATCGCCATCGTTTTTAACAATTCCATTATAACCAGCCAAATTTAAGAAAGGATCAGTTCCCAATTCTGATTGATTTGGTCCTAAAACGGTTGCGTCTTCTAAAATTTTGGAAATAGTTTGAAAACTTGTGCTAGTTGAATTTAAAAACTCTCCCGAATTTTTAAATTTGATAGTTTCGTTTAATTTAGACCAAGCCTTAACAAAATCTTGTTCAGTCTTATCATTTTGATTGAAGGCCCAAACCATCTTTAATTTAGATTTATAGCCATCATTTTGGTTCCAAGTTTGGGTAGCTTTAGCCAAATCAGAACTAATATTTAAATAAGAGTCTTGGCTGGTTAAAGTATTTTTGATATTTCGACCAATATTAAAAAGATTTGATTCTAGATAAGTCATTGTTAAAACATTTTCATAAAAGTTATTAATAATTTTAGCTTTAAAGTATTCTTGGAAACGGTATTGAAGAGCCGATTTACCATCCATTATTAAAGCTGATTTACCATCCAATGAATAATAATCTCCACTATCACTTCAGTCGGCAGTATCATCTTCACCAAAATAATTTCAAAATAATTTAGCCGAATTAGTTAAATCATCATTAGTAATTTCAAGACTTGATGGTAATTTGTCAACGGGATTGTTGTTTTTAACAACAATAAATTTCCCCATCTGTAAATCATTTATATTAGGTAATTGTTCCAATGAGCCATTAGGAGTATTATGTTCTCCTCAATATTGTCAAAGCAATCAATTATTAGTAGTGTCGTTCGCCTTTTTGAAATAAAGATAATAAACATTTTCATCTTTTGGATGTTGAGTATTCTTGAGAAGTTTTTCAGGGTTAAGGGAGGTTAGGTCTCCTTTATCGCCGGGAGCTAAACTCAATTCTTCATCTAAAGACATTCCTCCCAAAACAATGCGTTGGGTATATTGGTTATAAAATTGGTTTTGAGAAATATCATTATTTATATTTTCGACTTCAGTCTTCATTACCTCAGTTGAGCGAGACTTAATTTTTAACCTATTGGCTAAATCGTTTTGGTAATATTCTTGAGAAAGTTTAGCCATTTCATCCTGCATCATCATTTTGACAACTTTTTCAAAATCAATCTTACTGAAAAATTTTCCTTTAGTGTCGGGGCTTATTGAGGAATCGCCATTAATTTCCATCATTATTTCTTTACTGATTTCTTTAGTAAGAACTGGAATTGAAAAACGTTGAACGCTGGTAGTATTGGCACAAGAAACAACTGTCGCAGACACTGAGGCAGAAAGGCTAATGGCCGCTAAAAAACTTAATAATTTTTTCATTATTTTGTTACCTTTCTACTTGAATAATTGCTTTGACGCTCAATAGAAGAAGCAGTGAGAACAATTGATTGATGACTAGTTTGCCATTCATTGCTTCATTTGACTCAATTTGTTAAGGCAAAGTTGGAAGAAGTCGCAAAGGGCTTAAAGCTTTCTAATTGGAATACATTAGTGATATGAGTCTTTGCTTCACCCCCTCAAGAAAGTTTTACTAAAGGAGCAGTTTTGTTATCGGTTTCTTTGTTTCGGAATTTATCGATTTCTTTATTCCAATCAGCTCAACCTTGTTTGAATAAGGCTCTTCCTCCTTGACTAGTATGATTTTGACTTTGTTTCAATTTTTTTCTTAATCAATCTTTAAAAGTTTGACTAGCTTCATTTTGTTTAAAGCCAAAGAAAGTTTCTAAAAGTTGATCATTATCTTTGTTTAAAATGGTTCCACAATAGTCTCATAATCAGGAATTATTATTGCTTAGAGAATTATCTTTGTCTTGGTTATTACTAATAGAATCATTTACTTCCTTAAACAAATCAAATTTGTAAAAAGGAGGATTTTCTTCATTCTTAGCTCCGGCCGAAAGAATTGAATTATTAACCAAAAACTTTTCGTAGAGATTTGAGACAGATGTATTCAAATCCTGATAATTTACTCCATAGGCTTTTAATTTATCGACTTGTTGCGGTAACACCAGGTCACTATAGAAGGCATCGGTTGAATAACCTGGTTTACCAATCATTTGATTATAATCTTGATAAATATAACGATAATAACCCGAAGTGTCATTTTGAGCATAACTATTCAATCTTTTGAAACTTTGGATTTCGTTGATGTATGTTTGTTTGCTCTCAACGGTATCACCGAAAATTGAAGTTTTTTGGTTTTCTAACGGCTGACTCATAGCGTCGAAACCATTAATCTTAGCAATATGTAAACCATCTGATTCTATAAAAGCAATGATACCTTGTTTAGCATTTAATACTTGGTACATTTTATTGTTAACTTGATCTTCACTATTAGCTTCTTTATTTTGTTCAGTAATAGTTCTATTCAAAGCTTCTATTAGGTTTAATGTGCCATATAAGGCATCGATTAAATCCTTTTGAACATCAGTACTTTGGGCCGCAATAGCGTCTTGAATGTTTTGAGCAATAATTGGATTCGTAAATTTGTATCTACTTATTAAGTATTGGGCAATTCCCGAGACAGATTGTTCCCCTTCCGTATTTAAGGCATAAGGAGTATGGTCTTTTGCTTGTAAAAAATCATAAACTGAATATTTTAAGGTTTTGCTCATGTCACTATTCCCGAGTGTCAAAAGTTTTTCCTCATTTTTTGCTTCGTAAAAGGAAGTATCTCACCAAATTTTATTTGGTACTGCTGCTCCATCAAGTTTGATTTTTCCGATATTACTCTTTGAATTACTTCCAAAGATGGTATCAAAGGTATATTGGCCAATTCCTGGGATTGGTGAATTAATGCCATCACCAGTTTCATCAGCGAATGTCTTTGAATCAGGTTTGGGATCTGGTTCTGGGTTAGTTGAAGTTCCCTTACCAGTTACATAATTTTGTAAGAAATTATAAAGACCGTAATATTGTTCTCAATTTTTGGAATCAGATGTCATAGACGAAAGGAAGGCTTGACCATTAATAAGTTTTGTTAAGTCTCCAGACTCACTTTTTTTGAACACAATTTGACTAATAGAAATAGGCTTTTGGTTTTGGAAAAATTGGTCAACAAGAAATCTTTGTGAATTATTTAGCATTCCAAAAGCTGCATTTTTTGAGTTAGTGTCCAATTTTAAGCTTGAAAAATTAAAATTGGGGAAACTCTCTACCAAATCAAAATAAGTAGATGTGTCACGTAAGTAATTTCCATCAGCCGTTACATAATTCCATCTTTGCGAAACAGTTTTTGAACCAGCTCAATCAATTGAGTTTGTTAAGTTTTCGCTTGTAGGATCAAAACTAGTAGACAAACGGTAAAGCAAGTCTTCAACCATCTCTTTAGTTCAAGTAGTTTCAAGAGTAGCTCAATTAATGCTATCGAGTTTTCAAGGCTTTTGACTTACTGAATCTCCGGGTGTGGCGATAATGTTTGTTCCACCTGTAGCATTAAATAAATTAAGAATATTTTCAGTCTTTTCATCCTCATTTTTTTTATTCAATTGAGCAAGAATGTTAGTAGCTAAGTCATTCAACTTAGTGGCCCCTCAAAGAGATTTGAAGTTATTTAATAATTCGCTTGTAGAAACTCCTGAGTTAATAAAACTTTGACTAGAATTATTAGCTAGAAGTTTTGTCAATTGCGCTTGCGCTCCAGTGCTTTTATTAGTTAAGATGTCATTACTAATGAAGGCCTTTTTAAGACTATCAAAGTCTTTATCAACATAAGGGAAAGTCTTAGCTAATTCATCAACTAATTTCTTTTTATAGTTTTTATCACCATAACTTTTCTTTGCAGCATCCTCTTTTTGCTTCCAAGAATTATTAGCAGCGCCTTGGACAGAACCGGCTTGATCACTTTTAAGTCCTCAAATATCCTTCAATTTTTGTTGAAAATCTTCTAGGGCATATTGGTTCATTGTTGGACTAGGTTTTATGTCAGCAAAAACAGAATCTTTATCACCAGCATTTTGTAAAATGGCCACTGCGAAAGATTGGTAAAAGGCTTTTAATTGAGCAATCCCATTTTCATTACCAACATTTTCTTGATATCACTTTAGTAAACCATCAGCTGTAATATTTAAAGACCCATCTGCTTTAATAAAAACTGACCCTGTGTCACCTTCTTCATTATCTTTTTTACAAGCTACAACTACAGAACTCGTTGTCGCAACGAGGCTTAATGACCCCAAGATGGCTAGTAACTTTCTCATAATATTTTCCCTTCTTGTAAATTACAAAACTAAAATACACTAAATCTATTATAAAGTAATTTTGAAAACTAACCACCTTTAAAAAGGTATAATTGAGGAAGAAATTAAGCGAGGTCCAATGAAAATTCGTAACCAATTTCCCCTTCTAAAAACCGATCCAAAGTTAGTTTATTTAGATAGCGGAGCGACTGCTTTAAAACCTCAAATGGTAATTGATGCTGAACAGCAATTTTTGATGAAAAATGGGACTAGTCCTCATAGCTTAACGCATAGGCATGGTTATGCGACTAATGAACTCGTAGAAGGCACACGGAAAGCTGCGGCAAGTTTAATAAATGCTTCCCAAGCGGATGAAATTGTCTTTACTAGTGGCACCACGGCTGCTCTAAACCAAGTTGCTTTTGGTTTGGTTAACCAAATTCAACCAGGAGACGAAATTTGGTTAACCACCTTAGAGCACGGTTCAAATCTTTTGCCTTGAATTGAAGTGGCAAAACAGACCAAAGCCGATTTGAAGTTTTTGCCTTTGACTAAAACAGGCTTAATTGATGTTTCGGCATTGCCAAAACTATTAAGCAAAAAAACCAAAATTGTTACTTTTGCTCATTCTTCCAATACACTTGGGGGCTTTAATGATGTTGCTAAAATAACAAAAATAACGCATCAAGCTAACTCCCAATCATTAGTGATTTTGGATGCTGCTCAAACGATTGCTCATATACCAATTGATGTGCAAAAATGAGATCTTGATTTTTTAGCGTTTTCCGGGCATAAAATGTATGGACCTTTTGGAATTGGTGTTCTTTGAGGACGTTTAGACTTATTGAAAACCTTAACGCCATTGATGTTTGGGGGTGGCATGAACATTAGTATTGACCCCGAAACAAAAAGTTATGTGCCAATGCCATTACCAGCACGATTGGAAGCTGGAACTGGTAATATTTCAGCCATTATTGGGTTAAAAGCTGCTATCCAGTTTTTAGAAAAAATTGGCTTTGTGGAAATTCAAAAGCACGAAAAAGCTTTGAAAGATTATTTTGCGCAACAAGTAAAATTACATAACCTCACAAAAGAGGTTGATTTTTATAATTTAGAAACTGAAGGCCCTTTAATTTTGTTTAATGCCAAAAAATGGCAAGCGCAAGATGTAGCAACCTTTTTAGATGTTCGCTACAACATTGCGGTTCGCGATGGGGAACATTGTGCTCGTTTAACGAATCGTTATTTGGGTATCAACACTACGGTTCGGGCAAGTTTGGGTATTTATAACAACTTTGCCGATTTAGACCGTTTAGTAGAGGCCTTAAAAAATATCGATAAGGCCTTAGAAATTTTTTAATATTTATTAGTAAAAACTACCAGAAAGAGAGAACAGACATGTCAAAAATAAGCGATGAAGCGGGTCGTAAATTAATTATTGAACGATTTACATCACCCCGTCACCATCATAAAACTTGAGATGAAACCCAAAAAGGAAAAGTTGAGCCTTTGCATTCAACTACTTGTGCTGATCGTTTAGAAGTATTTTATGAAGTGGATAGTACCAATCACTTTAAGAACCTTGCTTTTGGTGGAAGTGCTTGTGCAATTGCAACTGCGAGTGCTGATTTATTGGTGGAAAAATTAAATGGTTTAACCCTTTCGGAAGCAAAAACAATTTTAAAGGCCTACCAAAAACTAATTACTACAGGTCAATTTGACGAGACTGAAGAAAACCTTTTAGGGGATTTAATAGTTTTCAAAAATGTTCACCACCAAAAAAATCGTCAATCCTGCGCTACACTTTTAAGTAGTTTTTTGTTAGCTAAAATAGATAGTTAAATTGCTAAAATTTGGCCGTTAAAAAAGCTGAATATGGAGACCTAATGGAAAATAAGGCAAGTTTACGACAGCAATATAAAAAACTGAGAGCTACTTTAAGTAGTGCCGAACGTGAACAAGCAAGTCAAACGATTACTAACGAAGTTATTGGGTGACTTCAAGAACAAGTTACTTCCTATAAACAGCTTGGCTTTTATCTTAATAAGTCAGAAGAGGTGGCGACTGCTAAACTTATCGACTGAGCTTTAGCAAATAATTATGAAGTTTTTTTACCGATTTCGAATGTCGAAAATAAGAATTTAACTTTTTTAAAAGTTACAGCGAAGTGACGAGAAGAAATTACCGAGAATCCGGTTTTAAAAATTTGGGAGCCGAAGCCAACAAACTTGAAGCTAAAAGGTTCTTTGGATGTGATTTTTATGCCGCTATTAGTTTTTGACCAAAAGTTAAACCGGATTGGTTGAGGAAAAGGTTATTATGATTTCTATCTAAGTTTTGCAGAAAAACAACCATTAAAGGTGGGTCTGGCTTTTCAAAAGCAATTTTCAGCTCTACCAATTAAATCAGAGCCCCATGACCAAAAACTAAATCTTGTGTTTACGGAAAAAGCTGTTTATTGCTAATAGACAGCTTTTTTCTAGGCTAACTAAAGTAAATCACTTGGCAAGATTTTCGTGAAATGCTTATAATTATTAATATTAAAATAAAACATTAAATCTAGAAAGAAGTGCGTAATAAATGATTAGTGTAAATGTAATGAATACTCCGTTAATAGCTAGTGACTTGGAAAGTGAAGATTTAAAAAACAAAGTCGTTGAAGTTAATAAAATGATTCGCGAAAGGACTGGTTTAGGTAATGATTTTCTTGGTTGAGTAAATTGACCCGCTACTTATGACCGCGAGGAATACATCAAAATGCAAGCCTCAGCTACTAGTTTGCAAGACAAAATTGAAGTTTTGGTCATCATTGGAATTGGAGGATCTTATTTAGGAGCCCGCGCTGCTGCCGACATGATTAAAGGGCTTTATCCAATCAATCAAAAAGTGGAAGCTATCTATGTAGGAAATACGATGTCGTCAACTTATGTTGCCCAAGTGCAAGCCTACTTAAAAAATAAACGCTTTGGAATTTGCGTCATTTCTAAATCAGGAACGACAGTAGAACCTGGTTTGGCTTTTAGATTATTTGAAAAACAACTTTGAGAACAAGAAGGAGAACGAGCAAAAGAGTTAATTGTTGCCGTTACTGATAAAGAACGCGGTGCCTTAAAAGTCTTGGCTGACCAAAAAGGTTACCAAACCTTCACTATTCCTGATGATATTGGAGGGCGTTTTTCAGTTCTAACACCTGTGGGAATTTATCCATTAATGGTTTTAGGAGTTAACACTGACGAAATTTTCTTTGGGGCCCAAAAAGCCATGTATGAATTAACTGAGGCAAATCTTGATAATCCGGCCTATAAATATGCAGTGGCTCGTTACCTATTAAATAGCAAACTTAATTACAAGGTAGAAACTTTAGTTTCCTACGATTTGCAAATGCAATATTTCAATGAATGGTGAAAGCAATTATTTGGGGAGTCAGAGGGAAAAGAAGGTCAAGGATTATTACCAACATCAATGATTTTTTCAACCGATTTGCATTCTTTAGGGCAATGAGTCCAAGAAGGACAAAAAGGATTACTCTTTGAAACAATTCTTAATTTCTCCCGACCTACTTTAGATGTCAAAATTACGAAAGACCCTGACAACTTTGACCAACTAAATTACCTTGATGGTAAAACTCTTGATGAAGTGAACAAAGTGGCTTTAGAAGGTGTTTTACAAGCGCATAGTCAATGTGGTGAAATTCCGAACATTGTTTTAGATATTGACGGCGACATGTCAGCCCAAAATTTTGGTTATTTAGTTTACTTCTTTGAACTAGCGGTGGCTATGAGTGGCTATCTCTTAGCAGTCAATCCGTTTAACCAACCAGGGGTGGAAGTTTATAAAAAAAATATGTTCAAATTATTAGGAAAACCAGGCCTAGAAAGTTAATTAAAAATTGCCCTCTTTTTGGAGGGCAATTTTATTTGAACTACGATGGATAAAGGCTTTAGAAAATTTTTTTATTTTTTTTCGTGCCGTGAAATAATTTTTTTCTGATTTTTTCTTATAATATTACATGTAGGAAACGGGGGATTATTTCAAATGGAAAACCAAATTGTAAAAGCTAAAATCACTGATATTGTGGGATACGGTGCTTTTTGTACCATTCAGTATAATGAGAAAACTTACAAAGGCTTAATTCACATTAGTGAAATTGCTGAAGAATTTGTAAGAAATATCCATGATTATGTTAATTCGGGTGATGAAATTGATGCATTAGTCATTGATGTCAACGAAGACAAACAACAATTAAAATTATCATTAAAACGCTTAAAAAAATAGAATGCGATTACAATGTGGCCTTCAATCGTGGACTTGTTTCATTAGACAATAATCCCTGATTAAATTAAGAATTTATTATCAGTAAAAAAGTCTTCTTAATTCGCCATAAAAACCAAGTTATCATGACCCTTTGGGTCATTTTTTATTTTTGATTTTTAAAATTGGTATGATAACAATTACTCTAATGCCATAATTAGGAGAGAAATAAAAAATCAAAATAAATTAGTAAAGGAATCCCTAAAGCGATGTTAAGTACAAATTCATTAACTTATTTAAGTCAACAACAAGAAAAACTTGATCAAAACATTTTGACAAAACATAATTTAAAGTCTGATGCTACTATTTTCCAAAAACGCTTAATTGCTTTTTTTGTCGAACTTGGTGAATTCGCTAATGAGGAACGTAGCTTTAAATATTGGTCCCGGAAAGGAGCTGCTCCGAAGGATCGTCAGCTGGATGAATATGTTGATGGACTTCATTTTTTGCTAAGTTTAGGGAATAGTGTTAACTTTGACTTCAAGAATTTTGCTCAGAAGACTAATAATTTGCCAACATCAACAAAAGCCAAGAAAGCAACTGATTTTCCCTTGGGTGAAACTTATTTACAATTGCTTGGCCACCTTACAGATTTCTCTAGTTCGCACTCAAATGGAGATTTTTCCAAATTATTTGCGAATTATTTAGAAATTGGTGCCATTTGTGAGTATACAGAAGCAGAAATTTTAGAAGCTTACCGGCAAAAAAATGCCATTAATTTTGCACGTCAAGCGAACAATTATTAACGTTTATTTTGGGGAGTTAAAAAATGGAAAAAATCACCTCAGTTAAAAACCAAAAAATCAAAGATCTTTTATTCTTAAAGAAGAACCCAAGTCAAAATTTTTTCATTGAAGGTGACCACCTTTGTGAAGAAGCGTTACTCAATGGAAAATTAGTCAGTCTTTATGTTTTGGAAACACAATTGCCAAGTTTACCAAGTAGTTTACAAAGTTTTCCTGGTCCCACTTTTGCGCTTTCAGAAATAGTAGCAGCAAAGCTTAGTGATACAAAAAAACCAACAGGAGTTTATGGCATCGCCACCATGACTAGCGAAGATAATCAAGTTTGACCTATTCCGGGAAGAATTCTTGTTTTAGATGATGTGCAAGACCCTGGTAATTTAGGAACTTTATTGCGAAGTGCTGCAGCTTTTGGCTTTCCTAACGTCTTAATTAGTCCTCATTCAGTTAATTTTTATAATGAAAAGGTCATTCGGTCAACGCAGGGTCTTTTATTTAAACTTCACTTGAAACAAGCCCCGCTAGAAACGTATCTACCAGCTTGAAAAAAAACGGGCTTGCCAATTATCGGGACTAATTTACATCAACCTTACCAAGCTTTACCAAACCTTACCACCATCATGAGTCCTTGCGCCCTTATTTTGGGAAATGAAGGTCATGGTTTGAGCCCCAAAAGCCTGGAGTGACTTACGACAAATGTGTTAATTCCAATGGCTCCAGAGGTAGAATCGTTAAATGTTGGTGTTGCTGGTTCCATTCTCATGTACGAAATTAATCAAAAAGGCTAATTGTGTAGTGGCCTTTCAATAGAAACTAAACAATAAATGAAACTATCAAAGCTTAAAAACTTTAGATAAGAAAGGAAAATCCCTAATAATGACAAAAAAAACCGAAAATAATTTAAACTTAGATGATTTAGATAATCATTCTCAAAGCCATACTAATGAACTTTATGAACATTGAGATTTAATTGACGGCAAAAAAGTTACCTCCAAGCAAGTGGTAGAAATTATCAACCCAGATGGTTTTAGTGTCATCGGCACAGTTCCGGCTTTAAGTACTTTAGAAATTAATGAAGCTTATGCAGCTGCCCGCAGGGCCCAAAAGAACTGAGAAGCCGTGACTTTATTAAAACGAATTGAAATCCTTAAAAAATGACGTAACTTAATTGCAGAGCACGAAACTGAGTTAGCCACAATTATGATGAAAGAAATTGCCAAGGGTTATAAGGAAGCTTTAAACGAAGTGCGTCGGACAGTTGAATACATCGACTATACTTTTGAAGAAGCAAAACGATTACAACCAAGTGCCTTTACTGGTGAAGAATTTGGTATTAGCAATAAGTTAGGAATTTTTGAACGAGTTGCCAAAGGGGTTGGTTTAGCCATTTCTCCTTTCAACTACCCACTTAATTTAGCCATTTCTAAAATTATGCCTGCTTTAGTAATGGGCAATACTCTGGTCTTTAAACCAGCAACAGCCGGTAGTCTTGTCGGAACCAAATTGGGAGAATTGGCTTTATCAGCCCAATTACCGGCAGGTATTTTTAACGTAGTGACTGGCCGAGGCCGAGAAATTGGTGATATTCTAGTAAAAAACCAAGAGATTAACTTTATTTCCTTTACTGGTAGTGTCGATGTCGGCATTAATTTGTTAGAAACCGCTATCACTAAGGATGTCGTTTTAGAATTAGGGGGCAAAGACCCAGCCTTAGTACTTGATGATTTACAATTAGACAAGTATGCCAAACAAATTGTGGCAGGAGCTTACGGTTATTCTGGCCAAAGATGCACGGCAATTAAAAGAGTTTTAACTACTGATCCAATTGCTGACCGTCTCATTCCTCATTTAATTAAAGAAATTGATAAATTGGCAGTGGGATCACCGAAAGAAAACGCAGCCATCACCCCCGTAATTGATCAGAAAGCTGCTAATTACGTCTTAAAGTTAATGGATGACGCGGTGGCTGACGGGGCCAAGGTCCTTGTAGGAGGTCAACACCGCGCAAACTTGATTTGGCCAACCTTAGTTGACCATGTGACGCCCAAAATGGCTCTCGCTTGAGAGGAACCTTTTGGTCCTGTTTTACCAATAATCCGTTTAAAAAACCGCGATGAAATGATTGCAGTGGCAAATGCCTCTAAATTTGGCTTACAAGCGTCCGTTTTTAGTCAAGAAATCACCCCTGCTTTAATTGTGGCGAAGGAATTGGAAGTAGGGACTGTAAACATTAATGGCAAATCACAACGTGGGCCCGATTCATTTCCGTTTTTGGGCGTTAAGGATTCAGGTTTTGGAGTTCAAGGGATTCGCGAGACATTATTGTCTGTCACTCGTGTAAAAGGCTTAGTTATTAATTATTAAAAAATTCACAAAGTCTGTTTCTAAGCAAAAATTCACTACAGTAGTGAATTTTTTTTATTTTTTTTGCGAAAAAATGCCGGTTTTACTGGGTTAAAAAATAATTTAAAAATTTTGCGTTTTTTTGTCTAGTAAATCGATTTGTATGTGTTATGATTATTTTGCGTTTTTGATAACGACGACTTGAAAAGTTTCAGGAGTTAACTCTCAACACTATGAAAAGTGACTACTTAAGACTTTATAAAATTAACAAAAAATAATTTAAAAAAATGTTTGACATTTGCTTAATTAGTTGTTAAGATAATCTAGTCGTTCGGTTGAGGCAACAAGTACTATTAACTTCGTTAATAGTACTCAAAAAACAGCCAAAACCCCAAAAAACGGTAATGATCTTTGAAAACTAAATAGAACAATTATTGTACAAAATCTTGTTCAATTCAATTAATTTTGAGTTAAATAAATTTAAGTATACATATACAACAATTAAAAAGGATAGTCAGAATCAAAAATCACATTTTTTTCAAATGAGAGTTTGATCCTGGCTCAGGATAAACGCTGGCGGCATGCCTAATACATGCAAGTCGAACGGGGGTGCTTGCACCCCAGTGGCGAACGGGTGAGTAACACGTATTCAATCTACCTTAAAGTGGGGGATAACCTTTGGAAACGAAGGATAATACCGCATGACAACTTCATTATGGCATCAGAAGAAGTTGAAAGATCCGTTTGGATCGCTTTAAGATGAGGATGCGGCGTATTAGCTAGTAGGTGAGATAATAGCCCACCTAGGCAATGATACGTAGCCGAACTGAGAGGTTGATCGGCCACATTGGGACTGAGATACGGCCCAGACTCCTACGGGAGGCAGCAGTAGGGAATTTTTCACAATGGACGAAAGTCTGATGAAGCAATGCCGCGTGAGTGATGACGGTCTTCGGATTGTAAAGCTCTGTTGTAAGGGAAGAAAATTTGGAAGAGGAAATGCTTTCGAACTTGACGGTACCTTACCAGAAAGCCACGGCTAACTATGTGCCAGCAGCCGCGGTAATACATAGGTGGCAAGCGTTATCCGGATTTATTGGGCGTATAGGGTGCGTAGGCGGTTTTGTAAGTTCAGGGTTAAAGTCCGAGGCTCAACCTCGGTTCGCCTTGAAAACTACATCACTAGAATGCAAGAGAGGTAAACGGAATTCCATGTGTAGCGGTGAAATGCGTAGATATATGGAAGAACACCTGTGGCGAAAGCGGTTTACTGGCTTGTTATTGACGCTGAGGCACGAAAGCGTGGGGAGCAAATAGGATTAGATACCCTAGTAGTCCACGCCGTAAACGATGAGTATTAAGTGTCGGGGGTTTACCTCGGTGCTGCAGCTAACGCATTAAATACTCCGCCTGAGTAGTATGCTCGCAAGAGTGAAACTTAAAGGAATTGACGGGGACCCGCACAAGTGGTGGAGCATGTGGTTTAATTCGAAGCAACACGAAGAACCTTACCAGGGCTTGACATCCAGTGCAAAGCTACAGAGATGTAGTGGAGGTTAACATTGAGACAGGTGGTGCATGGTTGTCGTCAGTTCGTGCCGTGAGGTGTTGGGTTAAGTCCCGCAACGAACGCAACCCTTGTCGTTAGTTACTAACATTAAGTTGAGGACTCTAACGAGACTGCTAGTGTAAGCTAGAGGAAGGTGGGGATGACGTCAAATCATCATGCCCCTTATGTCCTGGGCTACACACGTGCTACAATGGCCGATACAAAGAGTCGCAATCCAGTGATGGGGAGCTAATCTCAAAAAGTCGGTCTCAGTTCGGATTGAAGGCTGCAACTCGCCTTCATGAAGCCGGAATCACTAGTAATCGCGAATCAGCTATGTCGCGGTGAATACGTTCTCGGGTCTTGTACACACCGCCCGTCACACCATGAGAGTTGGTAATACCAGAAGTAGGTAGCTTAACCGTAAGGGGAGCGCTTCCCAAGGTAGGATTAGCGATTGGGGTGAAGTCGTAACAAGGTATCCGTACGGGAACGTGCGGATGGATCACCTCCTTTCTATGGAGTAAAAACTGATATCTAGTTTGTGAAATCTAGATTGACTATTCTGTTCTATTTAGTTTTCAGAGGTTGTTAATTCAATCTCTGAAAAGAATTGTTCTTTGAAAACTGAATATTAGATGAAATATACAATTTTTCTTATTGTTTATTTAGACATCAAAAATAAATCTAAAAAAAACTAAAATTTATAAATTGCAAAATAGATTTTTTCTAAAAAATAGTAAGGGCATATGGTGAATGCCTTGGAAAATGGAGCCGAAGAAGGACGTGACTACCTGCGAAAAGCATCGGGGAGCTGGAAGTGAGCTTAGATCCGGTGATGTCCGAATGGGGAAACCCAATACGATTTACCTCGTATTGTCTGACTAGTGAATACATAGCTAGCATGACGGGAACCTTGGGAATTGAAACATCTTAGTACCAAGAGGAATAGAAAATAATAATGATTCTCCTAGTAGCGGCGAGCGAACGGGGAAGAGGCCAAACCGCTTTTCGAAGCGGGGTTGTAGGACTTTTGTTAGAGTTACAAAATTGACATATAGTAGAACAGATTGGGAAATCTGAGCGTAGAGGGTGATACTCCCGTATACGAAATGTGTCAATCTCGAAAAAGTTATCCTGAGTACGGCGAAGCACGTGAAACTTTGTCGGAATTAGCCGAGACCACTCGGTAAGCCTAAATACTCCCATTTTACCGATAGTGAACCAGTACCGTGAGGGAAAGGTGAAAAGAACCCCGAGAGGGGAGTGAAACAGTTCCTGAAACCATATGCCTACAAGAAGGTGGAGCCCGTTAAGGGGTGACACCGTGCTTTTTGTAGAAAGAGCCGGAGAGTTATTGTTGTATGCAAGGTTAAGCAGATATATGTGGAGCCGGAGTGAAAGCGAGCCTTAATAGGGCGATAGTATGCAGCAATAGACACGAAACCGGGTGATCTAGCCATGAGCAGGTTGAAGTTAGGGTAAAACCTAATGGAGGACCGAACCAACGTTCGTTGAAAAGACCGTGGATGACTTGTGGCTAGTGGTGAAATTCCAATCGAACCCGGAGATAGCTAGTTCTCCCCGATATAGCTTTAAGGCTAGCGTCGTATTTATAATCATGGAGGTAGAGCACTGACTTTATGATGGCCGCACCTAGCGGTACTGAATAAAATTAAACTCCGAATGCCATGATTCCATTGTACGGCAGTCAGAACATGGGTGATAAGGTCCATGCTCGTGAGGGAAACAGCCCAGATCGTCAGTTAAGGTCCCTAAATGTATACTAAGTGTGTAAGGATGTGGAATTGCACAGACAGCTAGGATGTTGGCTCAGAAGCAGCCATCATTTAAAGAGTGCGTAACAGCTCACTAGTCGAGTGATTCTGCGCCGAAAATGTACCGGGGCTTAAGTATACTACCGAAACTACGGATTGTACGTGAGTACAGTGGTAGGGGAGCGTTCTAAAGGCAATGAAGTCAGACCGTGAGGACTGGTGGAGCGTTTAGAAGTGATTATTCCGGCATGAGTAACGTTTGAGAGTGAGAATCTCTCATGCTATTTGATCAAGGTTTCCTGGGCAAGGTTCGTCCACCCAGGGTTAGTCAGGACCTAAGGCGAGGCCGAAAGGCGTAGTCGATGGACAACAGGTTGATATTCCTGTACTGATTAGTTAGTGATGGAGTGACGGAGAAGGATAGTGGATCCCAGTTAATGGATTCTGGGCTAAGCACAAAGATGGTCTTGTTGGCAAATCCGCAAGGCATAACATTGAAGTGTGATGGGGAGTGAACGGTTCGCCTAGTAACGAAGTCTATGACTCCACGCTTCCAAGAAAAGCTTCTAACTTTAATAACTAATTACCTGTACCTAGAACGAACACACGTGATCAAGGAGAAAATCCTAAGGCAAGCGAGAAAACTGTAGCTAAGGAACTCTGCAAAATGACTCCGTAACTTCGGAAGAAGGAGTGCTCAACTATGTTGAGCCGCAGTGAAGAGGGAGGGGCAACTGTTTAACAAAAACACAGCTCTCTGCTAAGTCGTAAGACGACGTATAGGGGGTGACACCTGCCCAGTGCCGGAAGGTTAAGAGGAGAAGTTAACGTAAGTGAAGCTTTGAATTGAAGCCCCGGTGAACGGCGGCCGTAACTATAACGGTCCTAAGGTAGCGAAATTCCTTGTCAGGTAAGTTCTGACCCGCACGAAAGGTGTAATGATCCCTTCGCTGTCTCGGCTGCAGACTCGGTGAAATTTTAGTACCAGTGAAGATGCTGGTTACCCGCAACTAGACGGAAAGACCCCGTGGAGCTTTACTATAACTTGATATTGAGATTTGGTGTAACGTGTAGAGGATAGGTGGGAGACGTTGATATAGAGCCGCTAGGTTCTATGGAGTCAACCTTGGAATACCACCCTCGTTACTTTGAATTTCTAACTTCGATCCATTAGCTGGATCAAGGACAGTGTCTGGTGGGTAGTTTGACTGGGGCGGTCGCCTCCTAAAATGTAACGGAGGCGCCCAAAGGTATTCTCAATATGGTTGGAAATCATATGTAGAGCGCAAAGGTAGAAGAATGCTTAACTGTGAGACTTACAAGTCGAACAGATTCGAAAGAAGGGCTTAGTGATCCGGCGGTCCCGAGTGGAAGGGCCGTCGCTCAACGGATAAAAGTTACCCCGGGGATAACAGGCTTATCTCCCCCAAGAGTTCACATCGACGGGGAGGTTTGGCACCTCGATGTCGGCTCATCGCATCCTGGAGCTGTAGTCGGTTCCAAGGGTTGGGCTGTTCGCCCATTAAAGCGGTACGCGAGCTGGGTTCAGAACGTCGTGAGACAGTTTGGTCCCTATCTGTTGTGGGCGTAGGAAAATTGAAGAGAGCTGACTCTAGTACGAGAGGACCGAGTTGGACGCATCCCTGGTGCTCCAGTTGTCGTGCCAACGGCACAGCTGGGTAGCTATATGCGGAAAGGATAATCGCTGAAGGCATCTAAGCGAGAAGCCTCCTTTAAGATGAATTTTCCCATTCGTAAGAAGTAAGAACCCAT
Source organism: Entomoplasma freundtii (assembly GCF_002804205.1). GTDB lineage: Bacteria > Bacillota_I > Bacilli_A > Mycoplasmatales > Mycoplasmataceae > Williamsoniiplasma > Williamsoniiplasma freundtii. The sequence continues at coordinate 604,373 of NZ_CP024962.1, read as the reverse complement.
GTAGACCACATGGTTGATAGGATGGATGTGTAAGTGTCGTGAGGCATTGAGCTAACCATTACTAATAGTTCGAGTGAATTTTAGTAAAAATCTATTTACTAAACGCACATTTATAAATTATGTATATTTTTCTAGTACTCAGTTTTCAGAGGATAATTCGAAAACCTATCTGGTGTCCAGAGCGTAGAGGTCACACCTGTTCCCATCCCGAACACAGAAGTTAAGCTCTACCACGGCGATGATATTGCAATGCGAGAAAGTAGCGCGATGCCAGAACAAACAGACTCTTTCGAGAGTCTTTTTTTATTAAATGACGGGCATTAATGAAATATTTTCGTCAAAAACTGCTTCAAAAAATTTATAAAAAAGTTTGCGAAAAAGTTGTTGACATGGCATTAAATGTTTGTTAATATTATCTAGTCGCTCGGTTGGGGAGTTCAAAAACGAACTTCCTAATCAGGGTTACAACAATGATCTTTGAAAACTAAATAGAACAATTATTGTACAAAATCTTGTTCAATTCAATTAATTTTGAGTTAAATAAATTTAAGTATACATATACAACAATTAAAAAGGATAGTCAGAATCAAAAATCACATTTTTTTCAAATGAGAGTTTGATCCTGGCTCAGGATAAACGCTGGCGGCATGCCTAATACATGCAAGTCGAACGGGGGTGCTTGCACCCCAGTGGCGAACGGGTGAGTAACACGTATTCAATCTACCTTAAAGTGGGGGATAACCTTTGGAAACGAAGGATAATACCGCATGACAACTTCATTATGGCATCAGAAGAAGTTGAAAGATCCGTTTGGATCGCTTTAAGATGAGGATGCGGCGTATTAGCTAGTAGGTGAGATAATAGCCCACCTAGGCAATGATACGTAGCCGAACTGAGAGGTTGATCGGCCACATTGGGACTGAGATACGGCCCAGACTCCTACGGGAGGCAGCAGTAGGGAATTTTTCACAATGGACGAAAGTCTGATGAAGCAATGCCGCGTGAGTGATGACGGTCTTCGGATTGTAAAGCTCTGTTGTAAGGGAAGAAAATTTGGAAGAGGAAATGCTTTCGAACTTGACGGTACCTTACCAGAAAGCCACGGCTAACTATGTGCCAGCAGCCGCGGTAATACATAGGTGGCAAGCGTTATCCGGATTTATTGGGCGTATAGGGTGCGTAGGCGGTTTTGTAAGTTCAGGGTTAAAGTCCGAGGCTCAACCTCGGTTCGCCTTGAAAACTACATCACTAGAATGCAAGAGAGGTAAACGGAATTCCATGTGTAGCGGTGAAATGCGTAGATATATGGAAGAACACCTGTGGCGAAAGCGGTTTACTGGCTTGTTATTGACGCTGAGGCACGAAAGCGTGGGGAGCAAATAGGATTAGATACCCTAGTAGTCCACGCCGTAAACGATGAGTATTAAGTGTCGGGGGTTTACCTCGGTGCTGCAGCTAACGCATTAAATACTCCGCCTGAGTAGTATGCTCGCAAGAGTGAAACTTAAAGGAATTGACGGGGACCCGCACAAGTGGTGGAGCATGTGGTTTAATTCGAAGCAACACGAAGAACCTTACCAGGGCTTGACATCCAGTGCAAAGCTACAGAGATGTAGTGGAGGTTAACATTGAGACAGGTGGTGCATGGTTGTCGTCAGTTCGTGCCGTGAGGTGTTGGGTTAAGTCCCGCAACGAACGCAACCCTTGTCGTTAGTTACTAACATTAAGTTGAGGACTCTAACGAGACTGCTAGTGTAAGCTAGAGGAAGGTGGGGATGACGTCAAATCATCATGCCCCTTATGTCCTGGGCTACACACGTGCTACAATGGCCGATACAAAGAGTCGCAATCCAGTGATGGGGAGCTAATCTCAAAAAGTCGGTCTCAGTTCGGATTGAAGGCTGCAACTCGCCTTCATGAAGCCGGAATCACTAGTAATCGCGAATCAGCTATGTCGCGGTGAATACGTTCTCGGGTCTTGTACACACCGCCCGTCACACCATGAGAGTTGGTAATACCAGAAGTAGGTAGCTTAACCGTAAGGGGAGCGCTTCCCAAGGTAGGATTAGCGATTGGGGTGAAGTCGTAACAAGGTATCCGTACGGGAACGTGCGGATGGATCACCTCCTTTCTATGGAGTAAAAACTGATATCTAGTTTGTGAAATCTAGATTGACTATTCTGTTCTATTTAGTTTTCAGAGGTTGTTAATTCAATCTCTGAAAAGAATTGTTCTTTGAAAACTGAATATTAGATGAAATATACAATTTTTCTTATTGTTTATTTAGACATCAAAAATAAATCTAAAAAAAACTAAAATTTATAAATTGCAAAATAGATTTTTTCTAAAAAATAGTAAGGGCATATGGTGAATGCCTTGGAAAATGGAGCCGAAGAAGGACGTGACTACCTGCGAAAAGCATCGGGGAGCTGGAAGTGAGCTTAGATCCGGTGATGTCCGAATGGGGAAACCCAGTACGATTTACCTCGTATTGTCTGACTAGTGAATACATAGCTAGCATGACGGGAACCTTGGGAATTGAAACATCTTAGTACCAAGAGGAATAGAAAATAATAATGATTCTCCTAGTAGCGGCGAGCGAACGGGGAAGAGGCCAAACCGCTTTTCGAAGCGGGGTTGTAGGACTTTTGTTAGAGTTACAAAATTGACATATAGTAGAACAGATTGGGAAATCTGAGCGTAGAGGGTGATACTCCCGTATACGAAATGTGTCAATCTCGAAAAAGTTATCCTGAGTACGGCGAAGCACGTGAAACTTTGTCGGAATTAGCCGAGACCACTCGGTAAGCCTAAATACTCCCATTTTACCGATAGTGAACCAGTACCGTGAGGGAAAGGTGAAAAGAACCCCGAGAGGGGAGTGAAACAGTTCCTGAAACCATATGCCTACAAGAAGGTGGAGCCCGTTAAGGGGTGACACCGTGCTTTTTGTAGAAAGAGCCGGAGAGTTATTGTTGTATGCAAGGTTAAGCAGATATATGTGGAGCCGGAGTGAAAGCGAGCCTTAATAGGGCGATAGTATGCAGCAATAGACACGAAACCGGGTGATCTAGCCATGAGCAGGTTGAAGTTAGGGTAAAACCTAATGGAGGACCGAACCAACGTTCGTTGAAAAGACCGTGGATGACTTGTGGCTAGTGGTGAAATTCCAATCGAACCCGGAGATAGCTAGTTCTCCCCGATATAGCTTTAAGGCTAGCGTCGTATTTATAATCATGGAGGTAGAGCACTGACTTTATGATGGCCGCACCTAGCGGTACTGAATAAAATTAAACTCCGAATGCCATGATTCCATTGTACGGCAGTCAGAACATGGGTGATAAGGTCCATGCTCGTGAGGGAAACAGCCCAGATCGTCAGTTAAGGTCCCTAAATGTATACTAAGTGTGTAAGGATGTGGAATTGCACAGACAGCTAGGATGTTGGCTCAGAAGCAGCCATCATTTAAAGAGTGCGTAACAGCTCACTAGTCGAGTGATTCTGCGCCGAAAATGTACCGGGGCTTAAGTATACTACCGAAACTACGGATTGTACGTGAGTACAGTGGTAGGGGAGCGTTCTAAAGGCAATGAAGTCAGACCGTGAGGACTGGTGGAGCGTTTAGAAGTGATTATTCCGGCATGAGTAACGTTTGAGAGTGAGAATCTCTCATGCTATTTGATCAAGGTTTCCTGGGCAAGGTTCGTCCACCCAGGGTTAGTCAGGACCTAAGGCGAGGCCGAAAGGCGTAGTCGATGGACAACAGGTTGATATTCCTGTACTGATTAGTTAGTGATGGAGTGACGGAGAAGGATAGTGGATCCCAGTTAATGGATTCTGGGCTAAGCACAAAGATGGTCTTGTTGGCAAATCCGCAAGGCATAACATTGAAGTGTGATGGGGAGTGAACGGTTCGCCTAGTAACGAAGTCTATGACTCCACGCTTCCAAGAAAAGCTTCTAACTTTAATAACTAATTACCTGTACCTAGAACGAACACACGTGATCAAGGAGAAAATCCTAAGGCAAGCGAGAAAACTGTAGCTAAGGAACTCTGCAAAATGACTCCGTAACTTCGGAAGAAGGAGTGCTCAACTATGTTGAGCCGCAGTGAAGAGGGAGGGGCAACTGTTTAACAAAAACACAGCTCTCTGCTAAGTCGTAAGACGACGTATAGGGGGTGACACCTGCCCAGTGCCGGAAGGTTAAGAGGAGAAGTTAACGTAAGTGAAGCTTTGAATTGAAGCCCCGGTGAACGGCGGCCGTAACTATAACGGTCCTAAGGTAGCGAAATTCCTTGTCAGGTAAGTTCTGACCCGCACGAAAGGTGTAATGATCCCTTCGCTGTCTCGGCTGCAGACTCGGTGAAATTTT